>CAXNEV010000126.1:0-8906 GCA_964200925.1 Candidatus Latescibacterota bacterium
TGGGTTTGGCGATACGTATCACCAGGTGCCCAACCCGGCCACGCTGGAGTTGCTGATTGCACGGGCGCGTAAAGATGGCGATGAAAAAATGGAACGTCGGTTGACAGCGGCATTGAAAAAGCAGGCAGCATTGACCGATTATCGGCGGAATCAAACGGGGCGAGATGCGCTGTTTCCATTGGCGATGTATGTGGGCAAGTTGCTGGATGTGGATGAAGAAAAAATAGATTTGGCCACGCGCACGTTTTATGGGCCACCGGTGAGTTTGGCCATTCAGCGCAATGGCGATGATGTCATGTGGGGGCTGATGGCGGCGCTGTCGGCAACAGCGGGTGGCCACGCGCATCAAAGCGGTATGGCACTGGAGTTGTATGGTCAGGGCATGGTGCTGGGGCCAGACATGGGGCGCGGGTCGAGTTATTGGCAGAAGGAACATGGCGAATATTATCGGCGTTTTCCGGCGCACAATACCGTGGTGGTCGATGGCATTTCAGATTATGATGGGAGGGAGGGTTGTCCATTTGATTTGTTGCATGTGGATCCCCCGGCAGAAAAAAGACAGGTGGTGTCGGAGCGTGTTTCGTTTGTGGATGCGGCATTTGATGAACCCAAAACGGGTGCAAATCAGCGGCGGTTGGTGAGTGTGATTCGCACGTCGGCAAACAGCGGATTTTATGTGGATATTTTCCGTTCGCATCGCCGCGATGGGCAAGATAAAAAACACGAGTATTTGTATCACAATCTGGGACACCGTGTAGATGTGATGGATCGGGCGGGGAGGGTGTTGGGGTTTGTGGCGACAAATGAATTGGGATCGGCACACGGTGACTTGATCGGGTATGATTATTTTTCAGACAAACAGTGTGTGAGATATGATGGAGATTTTACGGCGGTATTTTCTGTTGCCCTTGAAAGTGGATCAAATGTGGGGATGAAGATGTGGATGCAAGGAGATCACCATCGCACGATTTTTACGGCGATGTCGCCGCAGGCGCGGTCGATTATTCACGGTGGGGCACCAAAAGAGTTGCACGGTTTGACTGTGCCAATGGTGCTTGTGCGACAGGAGGCAGAAGCATGGCACCGGCCGTTTGTGTCGGTGTTTGAACCGTTTGGAAAAAAAGGCGGGGCGACGATTTCACAGGTTCGCACGCTGGAGACTTCGGGTAATTTTGTGGCGTTTGTGGTGGTGTCTGACCGACTAAACGGCTGGACAGATATCGTTTTGAATGATACGTCTGATGAAAAGATGCACGAGGTTGAGGGGGTGCGTTTTCAGGGCACTTATGGTGTGGTGAGTGTGAACGCCGATGGATTGCAATCGCTCTATCTTGGCCATGGCCGCATGGTTTCAGCAAAGGGGTTTGAAATTGTAGCCGTGGAAGCACCCATTGCCGCATGTTTGTACCGCGATGCAGAAGGGTATTGCATTTCCTGTTCGGGGGCCGTGCATGTAAAAACACCCGCAGGCAGTCAGCGTTTTGAGAAGGGGTATGAACAGAGGGTTCGGATATATTGAGTTATACACAAACGCCGCTGGACTACCCAACCACCACCCGGAAAAACTCATAGCACACAAAAACAATGCGGAGCATTTTACTGTGAATCGAGAGATCCTTAAGGAAGTCCTCACAAGGCCGAAGGCTACAAAGGATAGAGAAACAATCATCCCCAATTTGATGGGTATTTTTTAAAAGGATTATACCATGTGGTGTAACTTTTTTTTGTTGTATTCAAAAAAGACTTGCAATCTGACAAGAAGAACATCATTTTCTATTGCGCAATGTCGTTGGGAACAACAAAGCCATAATACCTTGCCGAGAGGTTATGATGCGCAAAACGCTTTTGATTGTTGAAGATGAACCGCCTATTGTCCAGTTTCTCGAAAATTACTTATTGCCAAGTTATGATCTGGATACATTTGAATCGGCCGAAGATGCCCAAGAAAATTTTGAAATAGGCAAATACGCGGTTGCCCTGATCGACATACGCCTCAAAAAAAAATCGGGCACGGTGTTGCAAAATCAAATTGGGCGGTTGGATTCCCGTCTGGTGTGCATTGGCATGACCGGATACGCCATTGAAGAAGCGGAATCTGAAGAATTCGATTTTTTTCTTGAAAAACCCTTCTCCATTGAAGAATTCGATGAAACCCTGCACGCAGCACTTCAATTGCACGAAATGAAATTTTAAAAAAGGTGATGCACGCACCCTCCCATCGTTATGAGCATCCAACAATTTGGGTGTTCCCTTTTATGACCCCGGAGATTTTTATGCGAATAGGACTTTTTCTGATTCTGTTTTTGCTGAATATGCCTGCTGCATATAGCCAGCAAATGCCCACACCCGAAACAACCCCTCGTCAAGGAGAACGCACACTTATGGCTACCCCTGTTGCCAAACAACACATGCTCAATTACGAAACCAACTACTGGCAATTATATCCACGTCGTGCAGATGTCTGTTTGCAAAAACTCGAACCGCTGTCCAATGGTGTGGGTGTTCGCCTCAAACTGCGTTCGGATCTGGCAAACCTGTCACATTATATTTATAAAACCAACAACGCACCCGAACAAAAAAGTCTGGATGGCACGGTTGTCATTGCCTTTGACGATCAGCAAAAACCTGAAACCCAGCGTACCTCCACACAGATACGCGCCATCACCACCTCGGGAGATACCTCGATATCCTACAAAATTGACATCAACTTTTATCCCAAAGAACTCTACGCGGCAAGTGGCCGCACAGAACCCGGTTGGGTCATTATCCAAAACACAGATTTGATGTTGCCCACCAGCCGCGTTGAAGACTGGATTTTGCAACATCCCACCAAAGCTGAAAAAGACTATGCCAAAAAAAAATGGGGCCATCTGATAGACCCCAAACGCTCCGACGATCAAAATGCATGGGCCCTGGCCAAATCGCTTATGGACGATTTGGACCCGCACCGTGGAATTCCCTCCGACGAAATGAACAAAATTGGTGCGTTTGCACAATACGAACGTGTGATGGCAGGCAATGACCATCTGTGGTGCGGCAACATTGCCGACATCTTTTCCTATGCCTGCAATGCCCTCGGCATTCCATGTCGCCGAATTGGCATGAATCGCCACAACCCGGTGCAACCCCCCGCCGATGCACCCTATCGGCTTCTTCTAGCAGAAGGCCATGGCACCACCGAAATGTTCAGCGCACAAAAAAACCAGTGGTTGTGGATCGACCTCACCTTTTATATTCTGGGAGCTTATCTGGGCGAAGAAGGGCCGCTGAATATGGCCGAACTCCACCACCATCTCAACGACCCTGCCCGCCTGTCGCGCCTCCAGATTGTCGAATACGATCCGCAAACCAGAACCGAGCGCCGTGTGCCAGCCCTTGAAAGTGGCAAACGCGATGCCCTGTTAAACTACTTTAAGCAGGATCAGGAATTCCATTATACCAAAAATAATGCCGAAACAGCGCGTTTGCCATAGGTTCATCAATCTTGTTTAAAAGCAAAAGGGGCTTGCCGTGTGGCAAGCCCCTTTTACTTTTCTTCTTCTGATGTTGAATGGCTTCTTTGTTCCATCAAATCCCGCATCCGCATAATGGTCCTCATGTGCTGCTCATTTTGAGCGTTGGCTTGCGCCAGCCGCCCACTTAAAATGGTGACCATATTTTTCAGCACCTTCACATACATGCCCGGATTGCGGCTCAGCATAATTTCCACATCCATTTTGCGAATGGCAATGCCACCCGCATCTGTGGCAGCCGTTACCGTTGCCGAACGCGGATGTCCGGTAAACACGCCCATCTCTCCAATTGGATTTCCAGAAATCACACTGCCTAAAGGTTCACCTGAAGCACTGGTAATCATCAATTGACCTTTGAGCAAAATCAACATTTCATCGCTGGGGGCCTCTGCTTTATAAACCAATTCATTGGGTGCAAAATTTCGCATTTTGCACACCTGCAAAATTTGGCGCACCTCATCCATATTCAACCCTTTAAAAATCTCGATTTTCTGGATGATTTGCACCAGGCGCTGTTGTTGTTGATTCATCACATCTCTCCAACGGGTCAGTTGAAAACAGGTTAGTTTGCACCCAATTGTTGCAAGGCCTCGCGAATGGTGGGGTCATTGGGCTGCAAACGCAGGGCCTGGCGATAGGCCTGGACAGCTTCTTCATAACGGGCTTGAGCCGTTAATACCTGCCCCAAAACGACATAAGCCCGAACATAGTTGGGCTCAAGGGCCACAACAGCTTTCAAATGCTCAAGAGCCTGGTCATAATGCTCTAACACCACCAGCGACACAGATAGGTTAAACCGATAATCCACCTGATCAGGCGCAGCAGCTACCAGAGCTAAAAATAACTGGTGAGCATCTTCAAACGACCCGTGCTCGGAATGGGCCACAGCCAGGCTGTTTTTATATTCAAGATTGTCAGGATCTAAATCAATGGCTTTTTGATAGGCTGTTATGGCGGCGTCCAGATCGCCCAACCGTTTGTGATTGCTGCCCATCAAATAAAACACCGCCGGATCATCCGGCATGTATGTGAGCATATTTTGCAACATGGACAGAGCCTCCTGTGTGTGCCCGGCACTGCCCAGCGCTTCTGCCAATCCCAATTTGAATTCAGACATCAACGGGTTAAGCGACACGGCTGTTCTTAAATGGGCAATAGCCGTTTGTGCGTCTCCCGTATGCATATAGGCCCGCCCCAGCAAAGACAGCACCCGGGCATTGTTTGGAAAATAAGACAGACTTTTCTGGAAATCCGGAATGGCCTCTTGCCATTTTTGCTGATTGTATAAGGCCGTGCCCAGCGCTTGATATGTGCGAAAATATTTGGTTGGCCCATAAACCGTTGCCCTTTGCCAGAACGCTTCGGCCAGGGGATATGCCTTCATATCAAAGGCCTGTCGCCCTTTTAAAAAATAATATTCTCCAATCAGCGTACGCGCCCCAATAAAAAGGGTGATCCCCAGCACCAGACCAAACAAAACAATCATGCCAATGGCCACATCGCGCGCACCTGTAAACAGCAATTCAAGAGGTTTGCGCCCCTCCGCATTCAGTTTCAAAGACCAGATGAGCCCCACCACAATCCAGAAGTGAACGGCCGATGCGGGTTGTTGCAAATTGGAATCAAACGCCGAATGGATCAGCGTGCCGCCCACCGCAGCCGCAAGCCCAACCACCAGAAGATCGCCATCTTCGCGAATGTATCGCAACAGCCCCCCAAACAGGGCACCTCCAAGCTGATACAAAAACACTCCAAATACCAGAAGCCCCAAAATGCCCGTTTCAGCACCTATTTCCAGGTATTCATTGTGGGCCTGAAACGCCATCAGATCTTGCCCCAAATTTTTTTCAAGGCGGTGTTTGATTTCCAGGCTTTCCCGGCTGGCATATTTGGGAATGTTAAATTCAAAATTGCCAACACCCACTCCCAGAACGGGCCGATCAAATAACAATCGCACCGTATCTTCCCACAAATAAATTCGCTGCAAGGTTGAATCATCGGCAATCTGAATCCCCGCCTGGATGCGATTGCTCACCCGTATCCAGTAGTCATCCACAAGATTCCCAATATTTCGCCCGCCACCAATCTGAATGCCCGACAACATCCCCGTTAACACCGGCCACCCAAGTCCAACAAGCACCACAAAAAGCACCCCGGCATCAACAAACCGACGCCCCATCCGAAAATGTCGAAAAATCACCAGACCACCCAAAATGGCCAGGCCACACCCGATACCAAACCAACCGCCACGGCTGCCCAAGACAATAACATGACAGGCCATTAAAAAACACGCAACCCCCACGCCAATTCGCATCCAAACAGATCGAACAACAAACAACATCACCAGCGAAATCGGCAGCACGATATCGTAATACTGCGCGGTAAAATTGACATTGCCAATGGTGGAAACAGGCATGCTCCAGGGGGCATAAAAATGGTAAATTTCATTGTACTGCAACAAGCCAATAAACGCCACAATACCGCCTGTTAGCGCCATTGTAACGGCCAACCGATGCATGTGGCGAGGCGTTTGCACAATGTGGAAAACCTGAATGGCAATGCCAAAAAAACACACATAACGAAACAAATTGTCCAAACCCTGAAACGCGTTATAGGCTTGAAACAGCGAAACAAAATTCACAGATAAAAATGCCAGAAATGTATAATACAGAGACGTGTCCAGAACAATGATTTCACCATCTAAAACCATGCTGGTCACCCAGAAAATGGCCAGTGAAAAGCTCAACACCTGAGCCACCACCATTTTGGGCGCACCATATTCAAAAAAAAGAGGGGAAAACAACAAAGGCACCCCCACAATCATCGCCTGAAATCCGGCGATCAATACCCTGCGCAACGAAGCGCCAGTTATGCCTTTAAATTGATACGTGTGTTCACTCACACTCTCGACCCTATCCCTGTGAAAGGCGTTTTATAGCCTGATCAATGCGCAATCGCACCACCGGATGTCTTTCGCGATTGCGCATTTTTTCCAGAACCTTTATGAAATTCGATTTTCCCAACAACCCAATATTGTCAACCGCTGCTGCACGCAAAGCCCAATCTTCTTCTTGCAGGGCCACCATCAGCACAGAAACAGGACGGCCCAATTGCCCAATCAGGCGCAAGGCCAAAAACCGCCCGGCCCATGAAAGCGAAACATAGTGTTTGGCCAAAACCTCTGCAACAGGTTCTCCCACACCCATCAGCGCTTCGGCCACCGCAAACCGAACCCCATGATGCCCATCCGACAACATGGGAATAACCACGTCCAGCGCGGCCACACCTTCAAGGGCAATCAGTGCCAGAGCCGCACGCCGTCGCACATCGGGCCATTTATCTTTCAACAAAGGTTTTATGACAACCACCAGTGAAGAATCGCCCACCTGCCCCAAACCTTCAACAGCCAGATCGCGATGAGGCCCATGAACCATGGTCACCAAAACATCGCGGGCCATCTTTCCACCCACGCGGCCCAAACCCCGAATAGCCAGCCTTTGGGCATCCACTTTGGCATGGTGTGTGGCAATGTCAATCAACGCAGGAACAGCATCTTCACCGATGCGCTCGAGCACAATAAACAATCCCTCTCGCACAAACCAGCCCGATTCATAAACCGCCAGGGCCACCCCGTCAATATCGCCCGAAGACACCAGCGAATCCATTGCCGCATTGCGCGCTTCAAAATCTGTTCCGCCCAGCACAGATAAATAAACCGGCAACACAACGGCCATCAAACCGATCATCGCCATCACCGTTTGGGTGCTCGAACAGCACCCTTTTCTGTCATTGGCCAGTCAATGCCCCCCCCATAAAACCCGCCCTTCCACACCTGCCCGTCACCACCCGATCCCTCGTACAAATCCCTGCCTGCCCGATCAATCAACAACCCCATGCTGCCATAGGTGCGCGACGGTGTGCCATATCCCTGGGCATCGTTTCGTTCTGCCACATAGTGATCATCTCCGTCAACGTCATCCAGCATGCCAATGCCATTGGCATTGCCAGCCCCTTGCGCCAACCAGCTTGCCCGATACACATCGTTTCCCCTAACATCGCACAAGATGCCCACTGCCAGATCATGGCCACACCCTTGCCCCACCCCCCACACTGCATACCTGTCATGGCCTGCCTGATCGTGCAAAATCCCCACAGCCAAATGTACCCCAGAACCCTGTGCATAACGCCGTGCTTCATACCGATCCGATCCCTGGCGATCTATTAAAAATCCCGCTCCCCCCCAAAATGCAGCACCTTGTGCAAAATATTCTGCCCGATAAACATCATCCCCGGCACCATCCACCAGCACACCCACGCCCCCGGAAGTCAACGGGCGCACGCCCAGGGAAAACCCCTGTGCCATACATTGAAAATACCCGTCTTCCCGAAAATCTCGCACCCGACCACCCGATTCGTAAAGATCATTGCCCAGCACATCGCCCAAAATTCCCACCCCGCCAGGCCCTGCCGCACCCTGTGTTAAAAATGCCCCCTTGTACTGATCCTCACCGCCACGATCCATCAAAAGGCCCACGCCATACACCCCCACGCCCTGACATCCAATGTCACCTTGATATACATCATCGCCCTGCCCATCATCGATCACACCCACACCAGCAATGCCCACACCCTGCCCCAAAGAAGTGCAAAGGTAGTGATCGTTGCCAGATAAATCAATTAGAGCCCCAATGCCCAAATTGCCAACAGCCTGCTGCACAGCATACACATCATCTCCACCCAGATCAATGCAAACCGACACACCGCGTTTGGCCACACCGGCCACACCCTCATAACGGTCGTTGCCTCCCGGATCAATAATCAAAACCGCCGGACGATCATACACATCATCTCCCGAAGATCCCACCACCACCCGGCCTATTGCCGTTTCTATCTGCACAGGGGCCAGAACCTCGTGTTCAGCCAAAAAAACATCCACAGCCTGCAACAATCGCACCATGGCCCTGCACAAAACCGCGCGATCCACCCGGCGTCCCAGAGCAATCAGCACATCGGCATCCGCCTCTGCCAAACCAGCCTCCGGGTGAACCAGTTGAAACAAATTTTCAAGCTGTTTGAGTTCTTCAGCCGTAAAAGATGAACAGACGATATCGACATCGCGTTTGCACCACACCAGTTCGGCAAACAACTTTTGCAACACAAGCGGCATATCTGACGACACATGTTCAGACAGGGAATCGCGGGTTATCTCTGATATCACAATCCCCGATAGGGGAACAACCGATTGTAACAACAAAGCTGGGGTATTCCCTCCCAAATGCTGTGTCACAGTGCCATAATCCAATGGGTGTGACAACAACTGCCGCACTATCCTGGGCCGATCTGGATCATCTAAGATATCTCCCTGAATGGACAGGTCAGCCTGCATCAAGCCCA
>CAXNEV010000127.1:0-8884 GCA_964200925.1 Candidatus Latescibacterota bacterium
AAATTTCTGTGCAGAATCAAGGGCATAACGGTCTCTATGCGGTCGATTTCCTTTTGCTGTTCGGGTGTTAACATCCCGGATTGTTTTGCTGATTGGGTAAATTTTAAAACCAATCCCACACATTCCAGCGCATGGCCTGGATCGGACAACACCTGCCCATTTTCATCACAATAGGGCATTCCTGCATCGTCAATGGCCTCCCAGAAGTCACCTTCCAACAGCCCATCCACTCGCCCGTTCACCTGAATATAGTGATCCAATTCGCGCTGTATCAATCGCAAACCCATCGTCACGCCTTGTTGTTCCCCTTGCAATACCAGCATGGCGGCCGTGCCCAATTCTATCATAAAAGGCCCATGAAAATGCCGCCCCGGTTGTGGCAATACAATATTGGTGGGGTCTAAAGGCACCTGATCGTTTTCAAATCGCCCTGTCCAAACGGCATCATCGACCATGTTTATATAGGACAGGGATTCGGCTTTTGTTTCCCCATCGCCCAGATAACACGCCGCGGCAAACATGCCTTTGGCCGAAAACATATCGCTAAATCCGAGGGGTATATCGGGTGTCAAACGAAATACTGTGGGGGTGCCTTTTTTATCCAACTTAAAGGGTTGTCCATCGGGCGTCATAAAAAACCACAATCGCCCGCCATTTTGAGCCCGCATATCCCGCACCTGATCCAACACTTGCCGCATCATCATTTCCAACCGACCCACCAGGTCGGGCACCAGGCCCTTTTTGCGAAACCACGCACAATGCCCGGACAGTGCTTCCAGCGCCCGCCCCTGAATCCAGCCATACACGGCGTTTTGCCCGCGAATGGGATCATCAATGGCAAAATCTGCCCCGGTCATTAAATCCAATTTGGTATTGACAAAGGGATAAGAGGAATCGAATCGATCCGCAATGGCCTGCATCACACTTACCAGCATGGTTTCACAATCGGAAACCATTGCCTGCAAATCAGAGTTTTCAAAATTTTCAGGCAGCAAAAAACCGCGAAAATTTGTTGTCATAAATCCCTCCCTGCGTTTACTCTGCGGATATTGTTACAATATTTTCACGACTGTTTGCCGCGCTGTGGGCGTAAACGCTACAAATGTTTTGTCTCCCTCGCGATAAAACGTGCCATTTTCAAAAGCAACACGCGTGAGTGCCTGTGTTAAAGGTTGGCCATTGACTGTTACCCCTGTCACGGTTGCATCTTTGATGCGCAACGTCAATTCGGGTACCTGCACGGGCAAGTCCAGTGTTATGGTTTGCCCATCTACCACACATTCGGCCATTTCGCGTGTTATGGCATAGTTGGTGATCTCACTGCACTTGCGCCAGCGCGTGTATTCGCCTTTGGGATCGCGCTCTTCCAAACGGCGCACCACTGTTTGAAAGGCCCGAAATCCACGCCGATCCTCATTGTGCATGCCATAAAACCCCTGCCAGTGGCTGATGAGCACCGCCGGATCACCGGCATCAATGACCTGAGGCAACCGACCTCCCTGCAAATCCGACGTGATATAATAATCCACATCCACTTCCCCATATCCGGTCCACGATCCCGTTTTGTCTCCGGTAGAAGCGATGACCTCTCCCATTGCCGTGCCTGCCTGGCGGTTGGCATACCACACGGGTCGTTCCACTTTGCCCGTGGCGGATACGCGTTTAAACAAATACGGCGTGGGGTTGCCCGTTACCCGGCGCACAGCGGCTTCGGCACACTTGGCATAAAACGCCAATGGATTGCCAAACCCCCCCGGACTTGTTACACCTGCGGGTGTGAGACCCACGTTGTGCAAAATTTCACATGCCAGCGCGATGTAATCGGTTACCAATTCTTCCTGATCGGTTGGCAGATTGTTCCAACCCCACTGTTCCCACAAATTGGGATCTACAGGTTGCAATGTTTTGAGATCGACGACAAAAGTGTGGGTGATCATTTCTGGCGTGATGTCGTAATTGGGCATAATCAATTCGCGGCACATCTTTAACCAGCTTTCCTGCTGTGCCTTTGAAAATAACGACAACCCATGATCAATGCGTCCCAGCGCTGCCGGACAGGGCACCACACTGAACTTGCCTTTTACTTTGTGAGATAGGCAGAATTCAGCAAATTCGCGCGTAAAAGATTCGGGATGCACCACGGGCACATCTTCCCACCGACGCGGTTCACCGTCTATTAAATTGCGGTCGCGCATAAAAAAATAATTCAAATTTACCAGCACCGTTGAATCGTCAAAAATGATCGACAAGGGCACCCGATCCAGCGCATTTTCATGAATGTCAACCTGCATTTTGTCCTCCCGATGAATCTTCTGTCACCTCTGTGATGATTTTGTTTGTTCACCTGCGCTGTTGAATGATCAACAGCGGCATGTGAGCCATCGCGTGATTTTTAAGTTAACGACAAGATAAAACATAAATGGTTCTTTCACAATTGCGAACCCTGTTGCATCTTTTTAATGAACACCCTAACTTTACAAATCGGCGAACCAGCGGGTGCGCGAAGCGCAGGTTCCCGCAGGGAACGCACCGAAGGTGCCCCGCTGCTCACGAGCGAAGCGAGTCATCTGCGATTTAAAATGCCTCGCGTTTTCAACACCGTCTCAAAAGGAATTTTTATGCCTGCACTTCGCGCCCTTGTGTTGGGTTCTGGTTTTGCTGGGCAAGGACACGCATTGGCGCTTCGAGATGCCGGTGTGGATATTGTTGGCATGGCCAGCCGCACCAAAAGTGTGGTTGAAAAAATTGCCGCCGATTTGCACATTCCCCATGCCACCGATAGCTGGGAGCAGGCACTTTGCGATTTGGCACCCGATATTGTTGCTGTTGGCACACCCGGAGGCGCACATTATGAACCCGTTATGGCCGCTTTAAACCAGGGCTGTCATGTGTTGTGTGACAAACCGCTGGCAACATCTGCAAAACAGGCCCGAAAAATGTATTTGCTGGCTTATGACAAAGGCGTTAAAACCGCTTATGCCGCTTCATTTTGTTATCAACCCCATGCGTTTCTGGCCAAAAAACTCGTTGCTGAAGGAGCCATTGGTGAACCACAGGAAGTGGAATGCATTTCCCATTATAATCTTGATCCCCTCATTCCATTTAGCTGGTCGCACCGCATTGGTCAAGGGGGTGGTCGTTTGAGCAACAATTTTACGCACAAATTGTCGATTGTTTTGCACGTTTTAAATGGCCACATAACAGCGGTTAATGGTGAAACGCGAAATGATATGCACCGCGCCCCAGTGATAGATGGGGTTCACGATTTTCGAGAACGCGGCAAATTTGCACCTTCCAATCCCGATGATCCAAATCTAAAATGGGAAACGGTTGATTCGGAATGGACCTACACGGTTATGGCGCGCATTGCCTCCTCAAATGACCAGTCTCGCCATATTTCAGCTCTGTTCAAACACGGGGGATTGCAACCTCGATTTGCAGATGATTATGTGGCTTTTTATGGCAGCACAGGGGCTGTTTATATTCAAGGGGCCTATGCACAGGGCCCATTACATTTGACTCGAAACAAAAAAGATTGGGAAAAAATACCGGTTCCCCAGAACATCACAAACGCCCTTCCCAGCATCAAAGATGATACCCAGCGCAATTGGACACAATTGGCCCGCGAATTTGTGGCTCATATTCAGGGCCAAACATACCGCAATTATCAAACCTTCAAAGATGGCTGGATCTTTCAAGAGGTGGTTGATGCCATTCGCCGCGGACAGGGCTGGGAAGATGTTCCGCAAGATCTTTCATGACTCTTTTACAAGGACACTCCCATGGACAAAACAACAACGCCTATCATCAATGCCGCCGAACACGCCTGGGTGATTCACGATCCGCGATTTCCAATTGACCCGAATATCTCAAGTTGCCCGAGTGGCAATCCCCAAAGCGAATATTCGGGAGAACATATCATTGCCCAGATGAAGCTCTATGGCATTGATAAAACGGTTATTTCACATGTTTGTTATTACGGACGCAACAACGCCTATACCATTCACTGCGTGAAGACCTGGCCCGACCGTTTTGCCGGATATGGCCTGCTTGTCGGCCATCGCCTTTATGCACCCAACGATCCAGAAAATCCGGCACGCCTTGAAAAACTCATGACAGAAGACGGCCTTGCTGGTTTGCGCCTCAGCCCCATTTACGGTCGGCAGGTCGTTTGGTTTAACGATCCCATGGTTTATCCCCTTTGGGAAAAAGCCCAGAAACTGCATGCCGTATTCAACATTTTTCTTTCTCCCGAACAGATTCCGCAGGTTGCCGATATGGCAGCGCGTTTTCCCGGTGTGAACATTGTGATTGACCACATGGCCATGATCGATATTACCCGCCCGGATATTGAAGGCATTGATCCGCTTTGTGGTTTGGCAAAATATCCCAATGTGTATACGCGCACCTCTTTGCACAACCCATCCAAACAGGGCACGCCCTATCGCGATGTTTGGCCCTATTTGCACCGCCTCTACGATGCCTTTGGGCCAGAGCGATTGCTTTTTGCCAATTTTTTTGAATACGTCATTATCAAAGAACTCATCCCATTTTTTACAGAAGAAGACAAAGTGTGGATTCTCGGCAAAACAGCAGATAACATTTATTTCCAACAGCCTAAAAACAAGAGACATTAATTGATGCCATTCAGGCAGATGCGGTTGTTCATTACATTCAAGATCATTGCCGTTTATGTTTCATTGAGGTTTTATTGCACGATTGAAATACACAAAATGATCGTACAATAGAGCCTATCAAAACCAAAAGCCCCTGGGTTATTCACTCAGGGGCTTTTGACATGTTCGGTTGGATATTTAAGCCATAAAATTTTCCATATTCTGAATGAACCCCGGCATAACTTGCCAGATGGTGTCCACCACATACACAGCATAAGTTTGCCGGGCATTTTCATCGCTGTTCCAATCCGGCACAGCTTCCCAGGTGTCTTTGATGGGATCGTCGGTGCCAAGAGCAATGCGGTTGAACAGGGGCACATCTCTGTTAAAAGTTGCGCGAATGAAGGTCTGGTGGTCAATTCCCATGGCAACAGGTAACACAACCTGATTGAGCATGTCTTGTGTGAGTTTCCGCTGAATGTGCGCAGAGGGGTCAATGCCCAGTTCGATCAAACGATTTTTTACAGGCGGATACATGACCTGTTGTTTGGCTTCGATTCCAGCAGATTCGGAGCGAAATGGCAGATTGTTGATTTGTGCGCGAAAAGCGTATTCAGCCGTCATACTGCGAAATATGTTGCCAGTGCAGATGAAAAGAACGGTTTTCATATCGTCCTTATTCGTGATGTTTTTTATGGTCGTGATCGAATTGGTTTTTGTCATCATCTTCAGCATGAGATAAAAACCAAACAAGCATCGCCGTGTTGCGGAATCGCCATGAAAATTTGCGCGATGGGCTGTTGGCCCCATCGTTCATAACCAGAGGCCATAGATGGTTGTATTTGGCAAACAAATCGCGGTCACCCGAAAGGTAATAACCCAGAGCCAGCATATAACAGGCTTCAACATGGTGGGGTGGGTTTTCAGGATTAACGCTCTGGCCATTGCCAGCAGATGCCGCCATATAATAAAGGCTTTTGCCATCGGGGGTAATGGCGTGTTGGGCGATAAATTTGGCATACATGGCCATAGATCTGGAAGCGCGAGAATCGTTGGTTAATATCCAGTAGGTCCAGATGCTGTCCATTAACAAAGCACTCATCCAGGGGCTTGTTGTCCACCCATGGCCATCGCCGTGGCTTTCAGCAGTGTGCCGCCAGGCACCATCGGGTGGTTTGTTGTTCAGTGGCGCAATTTGCAACTTGTAAACGCCATCGAAATACGTTTTTGCCTGCAATAAAAACCGTTCATCACCCGTGAGTTGATAGGCACTGAGATAGGCAGACATGCCAAAAGCCGTGTGCCTTTCTGTCCAAAATCCTTCGCCAGAATACTGAATGCGATTCCAGGTGTTCCAGCTTGACAGGGTGTGCAATGCGGCTTCTTTAAACGATTCGTCACCGGTGAGAAAATAAAGCAACATAGAACCTTCGGCATAAACATATTTGTAATCGCCGGGCTTGAGAGCAAAAAAACCTTCGGGAGTGAGATGTGACCGATAAACAGCGCTGGCTTTTAATGCGGCCAACAGGTGTTCGCGTGTGCCATGTCGGATATAGATTTTTGCATACGTTGCCGGTCGGTCATACAGATGGGCATGAAATTCTGAGGCGTTGATGTGCGTCAGCGAACCGGGAAATTGTTCAATCAAATGTTGATCATACCAAAGAGCCACGCTATTTTGAGACGCGGCCACTTGTTGCAAAGCAATACCGCTTTGACACAACCAGTCGGGTGGTACTATGGGCAACACCTTAGGACACAGGAATGCAGCATCAAAATCCTGACGTATAAACTGCGTTTCTGATAGAGGCACTTCTTGCTGGCGAACATGTGCCCGCGTTTCGTCCCAGGCAAGGGTGAAGGTGCGCGGCAATGTGTCGGCAAAAGCAATTTCAAATTGAACAAGTACAGATCGCAGCGATGCCGGATGATCTTTGAGCCACCACTGAGCCAATGGGCGTGTGAAGATGGGAATGGGGTGATTGTGTTCGTCTAAAATGCGAATATAAGTGTGATCGTAAAGCACATCGGGTGGAAAGGGCAAACCGAATGAGGCGACAAATGTTCCGGGGCCTGCTTCGGGCACAAGCGTAACGGGAATGCGTTTGGTATCGGGCTTTGGAAAATCAGGACGGTGATGCACCTTGAGAATCACCTTCAGATCGTTGATATCAAATGCATAGGACATGGTGGATAATCCGAAGAAAAAGAGAAACATGAAATAGACAATAGATACAAGACGATAGCGACCTGCCCCCCGGCCCCATTTAAAGGAATGAAAATGGGGAGTAAAATTTATTGATTCGATATAGATCACAAAATGACATGGCTCCCCTCTCGGCATCGGAGAGGGGCCGGGGGAGAGGTAGGTTTTGTAGATCATTTTACCACATCCGCTACCGGTTGAAATGAGGATTTTTGGAGCCACCACAAAATGGGCAAAAAAACCATCCATCCCAAAACAAATGCGCCAGGCAAACCAACATGTGATTGGGCAATGCGCACCACAATCATCAGCGGAATAAGGGCGCACATCAGGTTGGGCACCGAACGCACCAGAATCCACAAATTGCGGCGCACTTCATAAGCGCCAACAGTTCCCAAAAGAGGGAACAAAGACGCAAACCCTTGCAGACTGTTTTTGAGGGTGACCAAGATGCCCACAACCAGCAAAATAGCGGGCAACTTTTGCCAGAGCGGCAAAGATGTGCGATAATTGGAGCCGGTAGGATGCGGTAAAACGCGCCGCAAAACATGTCCCAGTGCAAAAATGCTCAAAGCCGAGATCCAGAAAACCTGATCGGTGCGTGGCACAATGGGCACCAGCTGACTGCTCAGAGTTGCATAAATGAATACAGATAAAACGATGGTCAGAACAATGGGAATGCGCGCATGAATATACAACAACCGCACGCTCATAACATAGATCATCAGCGTCACCAAAGACAACACATTGGACGCATCCAAAGGATTGCCAAGTGACAAAACAATCGTGGTAAATGGCAAGGGCAAAGTAAGCGCCAGGCTTTTCCACCGCGTATCAGACAAATAGGCCACAGCCGTTGCTTGCAACGCGACAACAAAAATAAGCGCAATGTCCCAAAAGCCGAGTGAGATATTCAGGATAGGCACAGAATTTGAACACAAAATAAAAGGTTGTCTAAAATGCTGTTTTTTCAAAAACACAAAAAGCCCCGCAAAAGCGGGGCTTTTTTTTATTTCATGCCACTGCGCGGATTTAACGAGCGACCGGTTGTTTTGGTCATGCCGGCTTTGTCTGCGGCATCGGCATTTTTGCGGGCCTGGGCAGCGTTTTTTTTCATTTCAGCAATGGTTTTGGTTTTGAGACGGGCCGCACCTTTTGTTGATCTGGTGCCCAGGCGTTTTTCAGATAACAGGCGTTTGTTGGCCTTTGGGATTTCCTTTTTGTATTGGGGTAACCATTCGGCCTGTGCCACAAGCATCTCATCAACCATTTGCCAGATTTCGGGTGGGTCGCACACAGCCCCCACCAGCGGATCCATCATAAAAGCCTGTTTTAATAAAGTGGCATCGCCATGTACAGCCGCTTCAACAGCCATGCGTTGAACGTTGATAGAAGCATTGCACACAGCGGCACAGCCCAAAGGCAAGTCGCCGCCCTGGGGAATGCCAATGCCATTTTTGTCGATATAACCGGGCACTTCAACAATGGCATCATCGGATAGGTTGGTAATGGCACCGTTGTTTCGCACATTAAAATGCCCGCGATATACGCGGCCCGTTTCAAGAGCTTCAATGATCCAGCTTCCGTGTTCTTCCGAGCGGGTTTCGTATTTGAATTCGGGTGGGGCGGCTTTCATCCAGTTTGGAAAATCGGTTTTGAACCAGTTGCGCCCTTCTGTGCATACGCGCAAATAACCGCCTGTTTCGCCGTGAATCCACGACGTGTCCAGGCTGATCCACCGGGTGATTTCATCAGTGCGCTTGCGATACCACGGCACGTATTCAGACAAATGGCCATTGGATTCGGTGCTGTAATACCCAAAGCGGCGCATCATGTCAATGCGCACTTTTTCAGTGGTCTGAAAAGTGGGGTGTTTTTCAAAACCTTCCAGCAAACGACCCGTCCAGTCTTCACCTTTGTATTGCACCTGCACATACCACGTTTGGTGATTAATGCCTGCTGCAATAATGTCCACATCTTTTTTCGCAACGGTTTTATAGCCTTTGCTATCGGGCTTTTTGCCCTTGTTGATCAAAAGCTCAATCACCTTGACAATCTG
>CAXNEV010000128.1:0-8853 GCA_964200925.1 Candidatus Latescibacterota bacterium
GCCTTTGTAGGCTGGGCCAAAGATTAAGGTAGGTGGTGTTTTGAGTTCGCGTGTGGCACTGGCATAAAAATAACCCAGGCGCTCGATATCACCGCCCATGTTGAACTGCCCCGAATTGAAGAAATAGGGCGATTTGCGACCGCTTTTGAGGGTAAATTCACCAAAGCGCAAAGCTTGTGTACGCACGAGAAATGTGATGAATTCTTTTTGATAGGTTTGCATGACCATTCTCCATGGCGTGTGAATGTGCTTGACGGTTGTTTGTTGAAGGGCGATTATAAACAAACTGTTTTGAAAAGAGGGATGGTTCAAAATAGGGTAACAAATAACGGACACCGCGTGAGGATAAATCCCATGTTATGTATAAAAAGCCCTTTCGGGCTACATCCCTTGTAACCCCAAAATTGTCACATTTGAACCACGCATGAACGAAAGGGTGATTGGTGACTATAAAACACTGGCGTTTTTTGCTGGTTGGCTGGCTGGTATTTATCTTTCTGGCTTCCAGCAGTTTGTTCTCGGCAGATAATACAAAAGATATCTTGGTATTTGATTTGTTGAATTTTATCGTTCGAAAAAGTGCCCATATTGTTGAATACGCCATTTTGACGTTTTTGTGGTTTCGCTCATTGTGGACGGTGCCTGAACGGTTTAAAAGCTGCGTGATCAGGAGCGTTGTATTGTCGGTTTTATACGCTATGTCGGATGAATGGCATCAATCGTTTGTGCCCAATCGGTTGGGCACGTGGGAAGATGTGGTTTGGGATGCGGTTGGAGCTGTTTTTATGGGTGTGGCAATCGGGTATTTATACAAACAGAACAACGACAAAATAAAACAGCGACTATTGGGATCGTTTTCTGTGAGGGAATTGTTATAAAATACAAGATGTGTCTGTTTCATTCAAGCATGACGTTTCAACAGGGATTGCGAGGAGACAATGACTTTTTTAACAGACCGACCAGACCGCATGTTGTTTCCTGGGCCCAGGGATGGGGCCACGGTTCACATTTCCCCCCCAGGGTTAAGTTGGTTGCCTGCCGAGGGGGCCAGCGGATATCGCGTGGAAATTCGCCAGCATAACCGCATGGTGTATCAAAAGGTTGTTGGGAATGATCCCGTGCATTTGCCCGATGTGGTGCTGGTTCCTGGCGATTATGTGTGGGATGTGATCGCCCTGGATGATATGGGTCGGGATGCTGCCCGACGCGGCGAACATCGGTTTGCCATTGCCAAGGGTGTGCCCACATTGCCGTGGATTGATCCTGATGTGTTGTTGGCGCGCGTGCCAAAAGGGCATCCCCGGCTGTTGTATTTTAAGGCGGATATGATCGCCCTTCGCGCCACATTTGAAACGTCGCGCAAACAGGCTTTTAAACGGTGTATCGCAGCGGCAGATCGGGCACTGGACACCCCCGCACCCGAATATCCAATGTATCATTTGACCGAAGATCCCACGGCGTGCCGGTTGGAATACCGGGATTATTATCGCCAGTTTACGCGGTTTATTGACGGGGCATTGATCGATCTGTCTGTTGCCTTTTTGATGTCGCAAAAGCCGAAGTATGCAGACGCGGCCAAACGCATTTTGTTAACGGTTGCTTCATGGCCCACTGATGATGCCGATGTGACGTCGGTGAGTGCCAAATGGGGCGATGAGCCGGGGTTGCATTTGGCGCGCTGTGCGCACCATGCCTATGACTGGTTGTATGATGCGTTGAATGAGGATGAAAAAAAACAAGTGTTGAAGATGTGTGAAGACCGCGCCTGGCAAACCTATCGCCGGTTGGTGAACCGGCACAATTATTTGACACAACCCGGAGAAAGCCATGCGGGGCGTTTGATCGCCTATTTATCGGAGATGGCCATTGTGATGGCCGGTGAGTCTGAAGGGGCCAAAACATGGCTGGATTATTCGCTCAAAGCGCTGACCACATTTTATCCGCACTGGGCCGGATCAGAAGGCGGGTGGGCCGAGGGCATTGGATATGCCACGGGGTATAATACCATTTATTTGCCTGCGCTGGAAGGGTTGCGCACGGCGTGTGATTTTAACCTCTGGCAGCGGCCGTTTTTTCGGCAAATTCGCTATTACTTTTTTTATTGTACAGCCCTGCACGGCGAAATTCGCCCATTTGGCGATGGGGCAGATCGCGGTGGGCCGGGGGTTGACGGTACCCAGATTGGCAATTTGATGGCGCACCATGCACATTTGTTTCACGACCCCCACATTGGCTGGTGGGTGAACCGGGTGCCCCATTTTGACGGGTTTTCGGGCGAGCGGGCATTGATGTTTGACGATGTTTTGCCCGAAAAAGCCCCGGCGGATTTGCCTCAGTCGCGCGTGTTTCGCGGGGTGGGCTGGGCAGGGTTGCACAGCAATTTGGCAGATCCGGATGGCGATGCGTTTTTGCTGTTTAAAAGCAGCCCGTTTGGCAGTGTGTCGCATTCTCATGCCGATCAAAATGCTTTTGCGATTATGAAGGGGGGCAAGGCGCTGGCCATTCCGTCGGGTTATTATGGTCCGGCTTATGGGCAGCCGCACCATGCCGAATGGACGCGTTCGACAAAAGCGAACAACTGTGTGCTGGTCAATGGCGAAGGCCAGGTGATTCGCGAAGCCAAAGCGAGCGGGCGCATTGTGGGGTTTGAAGATCACAAGGGGTTGAGTTATGTATGTGGGGATGCGGCTTTGGCCTATATGGGCAAGTTGACACAATGTGATCGCCACATTTTGTTTTTGCGCCCCGGGTTATTTTTGTTGCTGGATGAACTTGCTGCACCCGAAGCGGCGACCTATCAGTGGTTGTTGCACGCGCTTGAAAAAATGGACGTGAGCGATAACCGGGTGATTTCTCGACGAAAAGGCACAACGCTGGATGTGCGGTTGTCGTGCCCACAGGGTTTGACTCTTTCCCAGACAGATCAGTTTGATACGCCTTATAATGCACGCATTCCCGAACAGTTTCACCAGGATTTGCCCAATCACTGGCATGTTACTGCCACAACAAATGGCAAAACAAAAGCCACGCGCATTGGTGCGGCCCTGGGGGTGTTTGATGATTCCGAACGGTTTGACCTGACTGTGTTAAAACACGACGGTTGGTTTGGCGCACGGGCAAAGGGTGATGCCGGTGTTGTTGAAGGCTGGGTGCAACTGGTTCCGGGCGCGGCTGGGCCAGATGGATTTGGCGATGCGGTGTCCCGTGGACAGGCAAAGGTGTGCGGTCGGGCAAGTGATGGGGACGTGTTTGTGGTTTAAACAGTTCAAAGTTCAGAGTGCAGAGTGTGAAGGGGCGATCCAAGAGGGATACCGATTGGTGGATGGCATGAATCGACGAATATTTTTAAAAACAACGGGTGCTGTGGGAATAGGAATGGGTGTGGGATGGACTGCATGTATGGCCGATGACCGGAGGCAAAAAATGTCGTTTTTAACAGAGAAATCGCAAGATGCAATGTTGTTTCCCCGACCACTGGATGGCATTTCGGAAAATATCACGCCGCCGGGGTTGGCTTGGTTGCCCGCCGAAGGAACGGATGGGTATCGCGTGGTGATTCGCAAAAAAAATGGCGGGGTGGTCTATGAAAAGGCCATTGGAAAAGATCCCGTTCATTTGCCCGATGTGGTGCTTGCACCGGGAGATTATGTGTGGGATGTTGTGGCACTGGATGATCATGGCAAAGAAGTGGCTCGACGGGGAGAACGGCGTTTTTCCATTCCTGAAGGCGCACCGGAATTGCCGTGGGTTGATCCCGAAGTATTGTTATCTCGCGTGCCCAAAGCCCATTCGCGGTTGTTGTATCCAAAGGCCGATTTGCCAGCGATTCGGGCGATGCTTTCGACGACGCGCAAACGGTCGTGGCAGGCGTGTTTGCGGGCGGCAGAACGGGCACTGGATACCGATGTGCCGCAGTATCCCACATATCACAAGACAGAAGATGCCCGACAACGCCAACTGGAATACGGTCAATATTTCGGGTATCTCCGGGGATATATTGATCGCAAGTTGATGGATTTGTCACTGGTTTTTTTGATGACAGAAGAAGCCAAATATGCCGATGCGGCCAAGCGCATTTTGCTTGAGATTGCATCGTGGCCAACCGATGATGAGGATGTGACATCGGTGAGTGCCAAATGGGGCGATGAGCCGGGGTTGAGTTATTCCAAGTGTGCGCATTTTGCGTATGACTGGTTGTACGATGCGTTGAATGACGATGAAAAGAGGTTGGTGTTCAAGATGTGTGAAGATCGCGCATGGCAAACGTATCGGCGGTTGGCAAACAGGCGCAATTATTTAACATTTCCCGGTGAGAGCCACAATGGGCGGTTGATAGCCTATTTGTCGGATATGGCCATTGCCATGGCGGGTGAATCGGAAGGGGCCAAAACGTGGCTGGATTATTCACTTAAAGCCATGACGACGTTTTATCCGCACTGGGCCGGTTATGAAGGCGGTTGGGCCGAAGGTGCGCCGTATGGGTTGTGGTATAATGGATTTTATATTCCAGCTTTTGAATGTTTGAAACAGTTGACGGGATTTGATTTGTGGCAGCGACCATTTTTCAACAATGTGCGGTATTTCTTCTTTTATTGCACGTCGGTGCGCGGCGAGATTCGGCCATTTGGCGACAGTGCCGAAAACGGCGGGCCGGGGGCAAAAGGCGGAAGCGGATATGCCGATTTGATGTGGCACCACGCGCATCGATTCAACGACCCGTATGTGGGCTGGTGGGTGAATCAAATTCAGGGATGGAGTGGGGGCAGTGGGCGCACATCGTTGATGTTTGACGATGACCCACCGAGCAAAGCGCCAACAGATATTCCCCATTCGCGGGCATTTCGCGGGGTGGGTTGGGCAGGGTTGCACAGCAATTTGGCAGATCCGGATGGCGATGCGTTTTTGTTGTTTAAGAGCAGTCCTTATGGCAGTGTGTCGCATTCTCATGCCGATCAAAATGCGTTTGCCATTATGAAGGGTGGCAAAGCGCTGGCCATTCCATCGGGTTATTATGGACCATCGTATGGCATGCCGCACCATGCCGAGTGGACGCGCTCGACCAAGGCGAACAACTGTGTGCTGGTCAATGGCGAAGGCCAGGTGATTCGCAGTGCAAAGGCCAATGGGCGATTGGTAGCATTTGAAGATCGCAGGAGATTGAGCTATGTGTGTGGCGATGCGGCCCCGGCTTATATGGGCAAGCTGACACAATTTGATCGCCACATTTTGTTTTTGCGTCCGGGATTGTTTCTGGTGTTGGACGATCTATCTGCACCCGAAGCGGCATCGTTTCAATGGATGTTGCACGCATTTGATCGGATGACTTTGGGTGAAGGGCAGGTGATTTCCCAGCGGGATGGGGCGGTGCTGGATGTGCGGCTGTCATGTCCCATGGGATTGACTCTGTCTCAGACCGATCAGTTTGATACGCCGTTTAATGCAGGCATTCCCGAGCAATTTCACAAAGACAAACCGAATCACTGGCATGTGACTGCTGAAACAAATGGCAAAACAAAAACCACGCGCATTGGCGCGTCCCTGGGCGTTTCAGCCAATGGCGAACGCTTTGAGATGACTGTGTTGAATCGCGATGGCTGGTTTGGTGCAACGGCGATTTGTGATGCTGGCACAGTTGAGGGCTGGGTGCAACTGGTATCCGGTGCGGTTGGGCCAGATGGATTTGGCGATGCCGTGTCCCGTGGAAAGGCGAAGGTGTGCGGTCGTGCAAGTGACGGGGATGTGTTTGTGATTTAAATTCAGTGCGAAGTTCAGAGTGCAAAGTGCGGAGTTCAGAGTGCGGAGTGTGAATGAATCCTCAATGGATTGAAATTGCATCCTGGCGCATTGTCAGTGAATTGCACCGGCGTTATCCCGATCTGTTCAACATGAGAGAAAGGCATTGAAATCACGAAAGGTGAAGGGTCTTTATGGCGTATCGCAATGTGATGCTGTTGATTGCCGATGACTGGAGTCCGATTGCCGGGTGTTATGGCAATGATGTGATTCGGATGCCAAATGTGGATGGGTTGGCGGCGCGTGGCACATTGTTCAAACACGCATTTTGTACGACACCTTCGTGTGCGGCAAGCCGGGCGAATTTGTTGACGGGGCATTATAGCCACACACACGGGCAATATGGGCATTCACATGGGATTCACAATTTTCACACGCATTTGAACATGCCATCGATTCCCAAGCAGTTGAAGACAGCAGGATTTGCAACGGGTGTGGTGGGCAAGTTGCACACGCAGCCTGAATCGGTGTATCCGTGGGATTACACTGTGGGGGGCAATGGGCGCAATGTGCAGATGCTGGCAGACCGGGCCAGTGCGTTTTTAAAACAGGCGGGGGATCGGCCTTTTTATTTGCACATTGGATTTTCCGATCCGCACCGGGATTTTGGCAATAACCAGACGTATCCGGGGGTGGCGGAAGTGCGGTATTCACCCGATGAGGTGATTGTGCCCGATTTTTTGCCCGATCACCCGGAAGTGCGCAAAGAACTGGCCGAGTATTATCAGGCTGTGTCGCGGCTGGATACGGGAATTGGGTTGGCGGTGGCGGCATTGGAAGCATCGGGTCGGGCGAAGGATACATTGATTGTGGTGATGAGCGATCACGGGATGCCGTTTCCGGGGGGTAAGGCGTCATCGTTTGATACGGGACATCACTGTCCGTTGATTGTGGTGCGTCCGGGGGCAAAGGCGGTAGTGAACGATGCGCTGGTGAACTGGTGCAATATTGCGCCTACGGTGTTTGAATGGTGCGGTGTTGATGCGCCGGAAGGATTGCCGGAGCGTTCGCTGGTGCCGATTTTGGACGATGCCCATCTTGAAGGGTGGGACGAAACTTTTTTTTCGCATACGTTTCACGAGGTGACCAATTATTATCCCTATCGGGTGTTGCGCAGGCGAAAATACAAATACGTGCGCAATCTGTATCCTGAGTTGACAACGCCGTTGCCGAGTGATTTGTGGCAGTCGCCCACATGGCAGGCAGTGTTGAACGAGAAAATAGAGATGATGGGCAAACGGTGTACTGAGAAATTTTTACATCAAGATTCCGAGGCGCTGTTTGATATTAAAAACGATCCGATGGAGTCGGAAAATTTGATTGATGATCCGACGTTGAAGGATGTGGCCGAAGCTATGCGACAAAAGGTGCGCACCTTTCGCAAAGAAACCCGCGATCCGTGGTGTCTGGCATCGTATCATGCGGGAGAACCGGGCATGGAACCGGTGGTGTATTGATATTTGCCCTCACCTGTCAGGTAAGCCTGAGAGGGCATGTCAAAGATGCTGTTTTCCCCGACTATCAGGATTTTTGGAGGTGGTGATGGATCAGGCACAAAAGACTCTTTTGATACAATGGATGCGCGGTGATGTGACATCCGATCAGGCAATAGAAACTTTGGGTGTTTCAAAGCGCGGTGCAAAGAATTTATTGCGGCGCTATTTGCAAAGCAAATTGCCCAGGGCCAAAGAGGTTGTGAACGCACCTGTTGATCAGCCGGTGAGCGTGTTGCGCGACCGCTGGGGCGTGGCGCATGTGGAAGCCCAGTCGGTAGGGGATTGTTTTACCGCGCTGGGATATGCAATGGCGCAAGACCGGTTGTGGCAAATGGATTATATGCGGCGGTTGGCGCATGGGCGATTGGCCGAGGTGCTGGGGGCCGAGTTGTTGCCGCAAGATCGGTTGCACCGCACGATTGGTTTGACGCGTTCGGCACGTCAGGCGGCTTCGGTGGTGACCGATGACGTGAAGATGGTGTTGCAATCGTTTGTCGGCGGCATTAATGCGTGGATTGAACAGGTGGGTGATCGGTTGCCCATGGAATTTGAACTGCTGAACTATGTGCCTGAGCCGTGGACGGTGGTGGATTCGATTGCCATCTGGAAGTGGCGGTGGTGGATGTTGACGGGGCGGTTGGGCATGATTGCGGTGGGAGAAGCGGCCAGGCGGCATTTGCCACCTGATTTATTGGATTTGTTTTTGTCGATGGAATCGGGTGAAGATACGATTGTGCCAGGTGATGAACCAGCGGGCATTGGCGGGTTTGATACCGGTGAAGGCAGCAACAACTGGGTGGTGGGTGGGTCGCTGACGGTGAATGGCAAGCCGGTTTTGGCTACCGATCCGCACAACGAGGTGGGCCTGTCGCGGCAGTGGTATCAGGCACAGGTGACAGCACCGGGTATGGATGCCATTGGCGCGTTTTTTCTGGGTACGCCGGGCATTTATCTGGGGCACACGCGGCACACGGCCTGGGGCGTGACCAACCACACGGCTTCGGTGCGCGATTTGTATGTGGAAGAGGTTTCACAAGACGATGCCAATTTGTATCGCGATGGAAATGCATGGCGGCCTTTTGAATTGGACAGACAAGAGATTGGTGTGCGTGGGGGGGAGTCGCCGGATGTTTATGTGATTCAACGGACGGTACGCGGGCCGGTGGTGAATGCCTTTGTGCCGTCGGTTGATGAGGGGTCTCAGCCCATTTTGTCGATGCGCTGGATTGGCAATGAATCCACAACGGGTTTTGAAGCGATGCTGATGTTGATGCGGTCGCAATCTGTTGCCGAGGTTGAAACAGCGCTTGAACAGTGGCCAATGCCTATTTTGAATTTTGTGTATGCCGATGATACGGGTCGGCTTGGGTATCATGCAGTGGGCCATGTGCCCACGCGCAAGGCACAGGCAGTTGGGTTTCGCCCGGCCAATGATCCCGATCACGTTTGGGGAGCGCCGTTTGTATTTGATCATTTGCCAAAGTTTGTTGACCCGGCATGCAACTGGGTGGCCACGGCCAATAACCCGCCCTGGGGTGGGCGCGGGCCATATATGAGCCTGGGG
>CAXNEV010000129.1:0-8845 GCA_964200925.1 Candidatus Latescibacterota bacterium
CCAGCTCCATCCCCCGTAAAAGGTCGGCCTGTTCGATTGGCCCCGTGTGCGCCGGGTGCCAAGCCGATGATGAGAACTTCGGCCATCTTGTCACCAAATCCTGGTACCGGTCGTGCCCAGTAAGAAGTGTGGGGAGTTTTTTGATTTTCTGCCAATAGAAAACTCTGGCAATAAGCTGTAAGACGAACACAAGCTGTGCAAGACGAAATCTCGTTGGCCAACAAACGCGCCGTTCCTCGTGCCACCATCTTCTTGATCACCATTCTCCACCAAAAAAAGGCGATCGATAAAGATCGCCTTTTTTTGCCAGTGATAAAAGCCTGTTTCAGGCATTGCCAAACCGCGGATTGACAATGGTTGGCACAGCCTGAGCCATGGCTGCATGTTCTTCATCTGTGCAGGATCGATCTGTTGGCACAGTGGGTTCAGGCCCTGCGGTTTGATAACCATTTTGAATCAACCAGGCTTCTAGTTCGTCCCCACTGATATCGGCCAGCATTTCGCCATTAATTTCAACACATGGTTGCAATGGTTGGCCACTTTTCATGACCATTTCCCGATAGTTGTTCGGGTTGTTAATGATATCTTTATCTTCAAAAGGCAATCCATATTTATTTAAAACGGCTCGAACCCCACCGCTCCAACCGCAAGAGGGTTTGAGATAGGCAATCACTTTGGTATCGACAGGATTTGGCATGTGTATAAAACCTCCATAAAAATTGAAAAGAAACTTCGGGTAATCATTTTTATAATGTAAAAAAAAATGTAAAATTGACAACCCCTTGTCAAAACAAAACCTATGGGTCTGTCTAAAAATCACTTTTCTGTTTTTATATTAAATAGACGATTCGCAGATTTGTCACAAACCGTAAAGTTATTTCCGGATGAACCCTGTAGGATGGATCAAATGGCATTTACTGCTTTGGCAAAATCGATATCTGCCTGAGAAATGGCATTTTCACTGTGAGTGGTCACTGTAATAACCAGGCTTTTTTTTCGGCTGTCCAGATGGATATCACAGTGGTGATTATTGGAATCCATGACCTCGGTGATTTTGCGCAACAACACCATAGTTGGCACAAATTTTTGAAATTTCCATTCTCGCTGCAATTCTTTTGTGTCGGGAAGATATTTCCATCCAGTGAACTGGGCAATTGCTACTTGTATGACTTTTTCGGTCAAAATCGTTTTGTTTTCAACAATCATCAAAGACCTCTCTAAAATGCCTGAAAATTAACCTCAATAAACACAGTTCGAACATCCCCTCTGCTCAGACAGCTTTTTTAAAGCTGCGCGATATGCAAAAGGGGTATTCATCGACACAAAAGATAACAACTCGGGATCGACTATTCTCAAATTATCTTTTTCGACAGGTAAAACCCGGCAGTATTCAAAAAGGGTTTGAAACCGCCGTTCTCCAATATTGAGCAAAGATTCTACGATAGGCAACAGCGAGGTATGATACAGCGCTGTTAAAGGGTGATAAAACCCCTCTAAAAACGGCACTACGGCATCGACTTTATTGGAAATATTTTGTTTTAGTAAACCGATCAAATTTGGATTCAAAAAAGGAACGTCACATCCAGTTAAAAAAACCCAACCGTCATGTGAAACGCCTTTTTGAAGGCCTGTAAAAAATCCATGTAAAGGCCCTTCCCATGCAACAGAATCTCGAACTACATCAACATTTGTGGGAAGTTTGGGCAACTGTTGTCTGGGTGCGGCCACCACCACAACCTGACCGACCTCCTGCAAAACCCGATGCACCACTCGTTGCAACAGCAGTTCATTCCCAAAAGGCAGACGTGCCTTAGCGCGTTTCATGCGATTGCTTTTTCCACCGCATAAAACAATTCCAGTGATGGAATTACAGGCAAATTCATTCATAAAATGATGAGCTTTTTATAAAAGGGGTTGTAAAAAACGTTGCCATCTGGGTTTAAAATGGCGAACGCGATCTAAAGAAATGGCAACATTGGTCGCTCTTCCTTCAATGCGTCGCCTTGACACATATCCCCAAAACCGAGAATCGCCACTGTTGTCGCGATTGTCTCCCAGCATAAAATAATACCCATCGGGCACAACGTCGGGGCCAAAACTGTGAATGGATGGCTGTGATGGGGTGATCATAACCGGATGTGTCCCTCCAGGCATGATTTCATAAAAAAATTGATGATGCAAACGCCGATCAGGTTCTATTTGATTGGTTATGGTTTCATCAAGAGGGTGATATCTAACAGGCTGACCATTAATGAACAGGTGATTTTTGCGCATGGCAATAACATCACCAGGAATGCCCACCACACGTTTGATTAAACGCGTTTCATCAACCGGTGACAAAAAAACAACAATATCTGCACGCTCAGGATTGGACCATTGAAATAGATGATGCAATGTGAATGGGATTTTCAAATCGTAAGCCAATTTGTTGACAAAAATGCGATCCCCCACCAAAATGGTCGGTTCCATAGAACCCGACGGAATATCATACCAATCGGCAATAGCTGAACGAAAGGTGGTAGTCACCACAACAGCCACCACAAGCGCCATTCCCCACCCATGCCAAATTGCAACCAACCAAGGTTTCAAATAATTCATCAGAATAGATTTGGAACTGCTTTGACTATTTGCCATGAGAATGGATATATCCCCTTACGCCATACCCAAATGCTGGGCTTCTTCGGCCGTATAATATTTAATACCTTTGGCTTCCAGCTTTTCGCGGGCTTTTTCAGCTCGTTTGCCCCCCTTGCGCACCAGATCCAACAATCGGCGGGTTTCTTCCAGGTCTTTGTTGACGTAACTGGACTTCACAGCAAATCCTCCTTTCATGTGATCTATGTGTGGGCCCCAGTTTTTGTTACAACTTTAGATGAACACCCAAACAATGGTAGAAATATATCACATGTTTAATTAGATTGCAAATAAGTCCAACAAGCTCTCCTTCTAAATTTTGGTGGATCAACTAATAAGGATAATATTGCTTTTTATTCTTTCAAAATATGAGTAATTTAAAAGATCAATAACTTGCCAACAATGGGGATTTTGATTGACCCCTTTCCAATTTACAAGTATCATTGTGGCGTAGTAAATTGCATTGTCTTTTCCTCAAAATCTGAATTTTGGCCCATGTCCGAAAATAATGATGCCAATTTGGCAACCTCTCCCATAGTGCTTCTCGCACAATTTGACGCTCAAGAAAGAGGGCTTAATCGCCTGTTTCTACAAATAGTAGGTGGATATGATGTCATAGAGGCTGACAATGGTGTTAACTTGATCAAACAATTAAAAAAACGCCCCAATATTATTTTGTTAGATACCATAACTCAGGGTGGTTTTTTAAAAGCCCTGGAAATTATCCGACGGAACCCCGAATTAAAACATATTCCTATATCCATCTTCAGCCATGAGCAGCACAAGTTGCCAGAATGCATGCGCAAAGGTGCCGATGGATTCATTATAAAACCTTCTCCTCCAACTTCTTTTCTCGGAAAAATTTGGAAACTGTTGGGCGAAGAAGGTCAAAAAAATAGGGCGGCATCAAGTTTTGCAAACAGATTTAAACGCGATATTGCAACAATTGACAATCTACCAACCTTGCCAACAGTTTATGCTGAAGTTGAACGTTTATGTCAAAATCCCGATGTCAGTGCAGAAGATCTGAGCAAAACGATTGAAACCGACCCTTCAATTTCACTCAAATTGCTCAACTTGGCTAATTCGGCTTTTTTTGGATTCAGTCGGCGAATTAAATCAGCCCATGACGCCATTTCTTTGTTGGGCAATCAAACAGTTAAAAATACCGTTTTGAACATCGCTATTTTTGAAGCAACCAAAAATCTCAAAGACTCTGCTGGATTGGATAAAAATGCTTTTTGGCTACATTCAGCCGCAGTAGGCACAATTGCCAGGTTTTTGTGTACAAGGCTCGAACTCAATCGCCCTGAAGCTTTTACAGCGGGTATTATTCACGATATGGGCAAAATTATTTTCGATTCTTTGTACAAAGATTTTTATACAGAAGTCATGTCCCGCGTTAAAATGGGTGATATTTTCCATTTATCAAGCAGAAGAAGCCACAATTGGACTCAATCACTGTCAAATTGGCCGAGAATTATGCGAATCCTGGCAATTGCCACCAGATTTAATTGAAGCAGTTGCGCACCATCACCGTCCGATGGGTTCTACCACAGACACAGAAATAACATCTCTGATTCATATCGGCAATTTCGTTGCTCACAAATTACAATTGGGTTCCGGTGGAGATACCCTCATTCCAGAACCACAGCCTGGAGCTCTCAAACGACTTCAGATCAAAATAGAAATTTTACAAAACTGGGAACCAGAAATTCGCGAGGCATTCGATCGCGATAAAGCCATACTGTCTATTTTGAAACGCTAATAAGGATTCGGGGAATTATGGCAACAGAAAACACGCCTCAGCAAACAGGCAAACCCAAGGTTATCATTATCGACAGAAAGTTTAAACCTGAAGATTTGCGCATCCCGCGCAACCAATCTTATGTTCGAGACCTGGGTCAGTGCTTCAAAATTTATCAAAAATGGGGCTATGATATTATCTGGGTTGATACGGGTATTGATGCGATGAAAGCCCTGCGCACCTACCTTAAAGATGTCAAAAGCATTATCGTCGAAGCCCATGTTCCGGGTGGCGGGTTGACCATTGCCCGCTTGATTCGATTTAGGCCTGAATGTCGGCAAATTCCAGTTTTTCTCATGTCGCAGCAAATGATAGACTCCGACATCAAAGCCGCCAAACACCTCGGTGTGATTGATGTGATGCTGCGACCGTTTAAAGAGATTCAGGTTCTGGAAGAACGCCTTAAAAAAAATTCTGCCCTTTATGGCCAAATTGCTGCTGAAACAGCCAAAATAGATCCTAAAACACACATTGTAAGAGAATTGGAAAAAATCACCAATCTGCCTGCGATGCCAACGGTTTACAATCAAATTCAAGAGCTGTCACACGACCCCGATTCGACGACTGAAGAATACAGCGAAATCATTGAACTCGATCCGGCCATTACCGCGCAAATGTTGCGGTTGTGCAATTCTTCTGCTTTCTCTTTTAGCCGTAAAATCACCAATGTGGGGGATGCTGTCAATTTGTTGGGTTTGCAAACGGTTATCGATTTTGTTCGCACCCTATCTGTCGTTGGAGCATTCAAGGGCAAAGCCACGGCTTTTGATTCCGTAAACTTCTGGAAACACTGTATTGCCGTTGGAGTTGTAACAAAGTTATTGGCAGAAAATCCAGAATTGGGTGGCAAATTAAAAATAAAAGGCGAAGATCCATTTTTGGCGGGTATGGTTCACGACATCGGCAAACAAGTTCTCGGGCATTTTTTCAACGACATGTTTATCATGGTATTAGAAGAAATGAAAAGCGGCAAAACCATGTTCGATTGCGAAAACGATGTTTTGGGCATCACACATGAAAATGTGGGTGAAGGATTGGCTTTAAAGTGGCAATTGCCCGACAATTTGATTCAAATTATAGGACACCATCACACCCCCCTACTGGACAGTCCCGACATGGTTCATTTGGTTCATATATCCGATGTATTTTGCAAATGCAATGGGTATTCCTTTGGCGAAAGAAGTAAAGAATTTACCTATTCTGAAAACACGCTTAAAAGACTGGGAATTGATCAAGATGGGTTAAATGCCAAAGTAAAAGAAATGGAAAATTCAGTTCGCACACAGGTCAATGACACATTTTCAGCCATTTTTTCATAATGTTGATTTGTAAATGCAAAAAAAGCACGGCAAATGCCGTGCTTTTTTTTATCGCTTACCTTGAATGGCTGCTTTTCGCCGGGCTTTTAACCGAACACTGCGCCGTTGTCGCCTGCGCCGCAATTCTTTGCGGCGTTCTGTGCATCCCATACAACCTCCCAATTTAATCAAGTGAACCGAATGACAAACCCACAGCAAATTGAAGGGCGCTGTCGTGCTCATCATCGGCAATAACCAATTTCATTTCACCAAACCACGCCATGCCCGATCCGAGTTTTCGTTGAAAACCAAGCGGAACATTCAAGCTGATTTTGGTGTCGTTTGAAGCCCCATCAATCCGATAAAAATGCGTTCCAAAACCTGCACCAGCATAACCACGACCTTTGGAACTTTGGTGAAAAAAATATACAAAATCTGCATTTGCAACAAATACTTTCAGATTGTCTTGAACCACAAAGTCGCCACCAGGTACAAAATGCAGTTTGGGAATAAACAAACTGCCCACATCCACACTGCTGCCAACCATCCATTGATGTGAATCAAATTGCCCACCTATAGCCCCGCCAAATCCAACAGTCTGTTCCCGTGTTAGATTAATTCCAATCTTTAAATTAGCCCCATCCAGTCCTATGGCTTGGGCTTGGTTAGCACCCGCAAAGACAAGCAGCGCCCAAAAAGTCAACACTGCTGCTATTTGGCTTGTTTTTTTCATGCTTGCCCCCTTGTGTGTAATTGACACCCTGCCCAATCTCTAAGCGAAGAATATCCGAATATAACTGTTTTGAAAGTGCAGGGCAATAAACCTTGATTTTTTTCTTACGCTTGATCCTAAAAATGGTTTCAAACTTTAAATAAAAATTCAACCACATCGCCATCGCTCATGACATAATCGCGCCCCTCAGTGCGCAACTTGCCAGCACTTCGCGCTTTTTCAGGGCTTCCCATTTGTACCAAATCACAAAAAGGTAAAACTTCAGCCCGAATAAACCCCTTCTCCATATCCGAATGAATATGTCCCGCCGCCTGTGGAGCCGTTTCACCCTGTTGAAGTTGCCAAGCGTGCAATTTGTGATTGGCTATCGTATAAAACGTGATCAAATTTAACAGGGTATATCCTGCTATAATCAACCGAATCAATCCCGTTTCCCCAAGTCCAAGATCCATTAGAAAAGCTCGGCGATCTTCTGAAGACAAATCGCCCAATTCTGCTTCTATTTTTGCAGAAACAGCCAGAACACAAGCAGCGCCAAATCGCGTTTTGAGCATCGAAACATAATTTCCGCCTTCTAACACATCGGATTCACTCACATTGGCCAGATACAATACGGGTTTCAGGGTCAAAAATTGATACCCTTTTATTGCTTTTTGATCTTCAGCATTTAAAGGGAGGTTGCGCACACAAATTTGACGTTGCAAACCTTCTTTTACCCTTTCAATGACATCACAGGCATGTTTTTCTGGGGCACGCGGATTGGATCGCAATATCTTTTCCAATCGGTTGTGAATCTGTTCAACTGATTCAAGATCCGCCAACATCAATTCGGCCTCAACGGTTTCAATATCTTCGATTGGATTTACCCGCCCATCCACATGCATAACGCGATCATCTTCAAAACAACGCACCACATGCACAATGGCATCTGCCTCCCGAATATGCCCCAAAAACTTGTTTCCTAACCCCTCTCCCTTACTGGCACCTCTTACCAACCCGGCAATATCAACAAATCGAATATAAGTAGGTGTGCAAGACTCTGGTTTTAAGAACTCATTTAAGCGCCAAAGCCTCGTGTCGGGTACTTCGACAACACCCACATTGGGTTCAACTGTGCAAAATGGGTAATTGGAAGCTTCCGCATGGGCTTGAGCCAGTGCGTTAAACAGGGTGGATTTACCCACATTGGGCAACCCAATAATGCCAATAAAAAGGGCCATAGTTAAAAAATAGCCAGCCACCATTTGGGCGGCTGGCTAAAAAAGGGTTGGGCAGTAATTGTTTATGCACTGCCATTTTGTTTATGTTTGTCCCACAATGCGGCCAATACACGGCCGGGCGACATCGGAAGATCCTTTAACCTGACACCAATGGCATGGTAAATGGCATTGGCAACCGCTGCTGCAGGTGGCACAATGGGCACTTCACCCACTCCCCGCACGCCATAAGGATGCCCAGGGTTTGGCACTTCAACAATATGGGTTTCAAGCATGGGCAAATCCAAACATGTGGGCATGCGATAATCGAGCAAACTGGCGTTGGTCAAACGCCCATCGGCATTATAGGCATATTCTTCATTTAATGCCCACCCAATGCCTTGGGCTATTCCACCTTGCATTTGTCCTTCAACAAAACTCGGGTAAATCGCCTTTCCTGCATCTTGGACAATAGATGCGCGCAAGATCTCAACCTTACCCGTGTCTGTGTCCACTTCCACATCAACAATCACGATGGCAAAAGCCCCCCCCACACCGGGTGGGTTCACTGTCGCGCGGCCCATGACAGGGCCACCTGTTTCGCCCAGTTTTCCAGTCAATTCTTTAAAGGTCATTTTTTTAGAAGGGTCAGATTTTGACGAAAACACCCCCCCTTCAAAAATCACATCTTCTTCCGAAGTTTCCCAAAATTTGGCCGCGCGTTCAACCACTTGTTTTTTGATGTCTAAACCGAGTTTATAGGCGGCCCACCCGGTTGCAAAGGTGGTGCGCGACCCCCCTGTTACATCGGTTTCTCCAACAGAATCGGTATCGGCCACTTGCGGGTTCACATCTGCAACGCCAATGCCAAGCACCTCGGCAAGTTGCATGGCAACAGACGTGCGTGTTCCTCCAATATCTGTTGACCCTTCAACCAAACTCACGGTTCCGTCGGTATTCACACTGGCAGAAGCACTGGATTGCAAGCCCACATTAAACCAAAAACCAGAAGCCACACCTCGGCCTCGATTTTTACCTTGCAGTTTGCTTTTATAATGTTGGGTTTGTTTGGCCACATGCAAACACTCTTCATGTCCAATGCGCGGATATACTGGCCCATCGGCACGGCGCGTACCTTCTTTTGCCGAATTTTTCAGGCGAAATTCCAGCGGATCCA
>CAXNEV010000130.1:0-8843 GCA_964200925.1 Candidatus Latescibacterota bacterium
ATTCGCCGCGAACTGGAAGATCGCAGTTTGCGCTGCCTTGAACCCCGCATTTACGACCGCATCGAAACCGACCTGTCCAATGATCCGCCGGCACATCTGATCCAGTTTCAAAACGCCGTGCACCATGCGCTCAGCGAGCGAAAAATGCGGGCCAGCGTGCGCCTGTTTCGCAAAAGTTATTCCAGCATTTACCGAAAAATGCAAGACCTCAATCAGAATCCGGGCGATGTTTATGACCGGTTTGCCCTTGAAATCATCGTGTCTTCTCGCGACAACTGTTACCTCGCACTTGGGGTTTTGCATGCCTATTTTCCACCGGTCATGGACCGCATCAAAGACTTCATTGCCCTGCATAAGCGCAATGGATATCAGGCCCTGCACACCCATGTCAACCACCGGGGCAAACGCTACGAAGTTCACATTCAAACCCCATCCATGCACCGCATGGGCGAACTGGGCGTAGCCACATTGCGCGGCGACAAACACAATGAAGAACGCCGAATGCGCTGGTTGCATGACCTGACCGACTGGCACGATGTGACAGCGCCCACACATCTGTTGCTTGAAGAACTTAAGCGCCTCCTGTTCACCCGCGAAATCGTCACCTTCACGCCCAAAGGCCACCCTATTGTTTTGCCCGAAGACGCCACCCTCGTTGACTTTGCCTTTGCCGTACACACCGATCTGGGCATGCGCTGCAAAGGTGGGCGCATCAACGGATCGCGCGCTTTCCCCTTTTCACACCTCCACTGGGGTGACACCGTCGAAATCGAAACAGTGCCCACCCAGCACCCCAAAAAACACTGGATACGCCAGGTCAAAACCTTTCGCGCCCAACGCCTCATTCGCCGCTATCTCAAAACGGAAACCCCTCCCCCATCCGATTCTGCGCCTGTCAATCCTTGACCGTTTATTCTGAAAAAAAATACCACAACAGCCATATTCTTTGCCATTGCGGTGCATTTGAATTTTTGGGATCGTTAACGCGATCCATATTTTTTTATTGTGCCAAAAATTTTCAGCTCTTCGTTTTGCGGCGGGATTGAAAAAATTCGGGCGCTTCGACAAAACAGGTGCCCAAAATACCCAGGGAGTTCCAGAAGGCGCGCAATCCAGTTTTTTGAAGGGTTGGCGCGGTGTCGCCCACATGCGGAAAACCATGCGCATCTGGTGTGAGGGTTTCCCAGTTGCGGAACAACCGGCCCCAGTCGCTTTGCAAGACATCATGCATTTTGGATTTGGCCAGAAACGGATACCAGAAACTGTCGTGATAAATCACCGAAGCCATGTAAGCCCAAGGGGCAAGCACAGTTTTAAGCGACCATTCGATGGGTTTTTTGAGTGGTCCCCAGTAGATTTTGTGCTGCATTCTTGAAGCAAATGTCATTTTGCGATACGGGCCAACAAAATCCCAGTTTTCGCTGGCGGCTTCGACATCACCTACAATTTCGATGTTTTTGGGATCGCCACAGCCAAGCCCCAGATCGTGGGCGAGGCGAATGTATTTGATGTCGAGGGGATTAAAACCCATCATTTTTGCGGCAACCGCATCAATGGCCACCTGATCGGCACTGGCGAGAATCACATTTTTGACATGAGGGATCATACAGCGTGGGCCGGGGCCATCTCCGGCAAATGTTCCGTCCATGACGGCAAAAACACCACGGTGAATTTTTTTCTGGATCATGAGCAAATCCACGAGGGTTTCGTGAATAACCGGGTGCGTCCAGTGGCGGCGTTCGTTGAGCAGGCCGCCAAAGGCATTTTTCATGGCCCCGGTGGTGGTGGTAAACACATGGGTTTTAACCGTGGGAAAATGGATGATGTTTTCACCGATAAAACGCCTCGGAATGGAAAACCCTTTGGGATAGACGTCGTTGAGGCAGAGAAAATTTTTGGCGAGGTCGCCCACGGCATCGCGCACATTAATCCACTCTTCACCTTCGTACAGATGCACATTGCGCAATTGGTGGGCCTGCACAACGTTGATCTGTTTGTTTTCGCGTTCGCCCAAATGCGCATCAATTACGACCGTGCGGTTGTGACAGGCGTGGATGAGATCGGGATTGTATCCATCCCGTTTCATGGCGCGAATCACACCATCCAGTTGCCAGGGTGTGGTGGAACTGCCCGGATAAAAAAAATGCCATGAAATGTTGATCTTAAGCGCGGTATCGGCGGTTTTATTTATGAAATCTTGATAATTTGCCAGATTGAGCAAACGGTGATAATCGTCAAAAACCGTGCGCGGTGTGGTGCGAAGAATGGCAACCGTTGATTTCATAAAAAAATAACCCGATTGTGATAGCGTGATCCCACAAGTTGAAACCGTAAAAACGGAATGAATATACCGAAAAAAACACCATGAACAAACAAGGTTAAAAATAGAGGATGGCGCTGAATGTGGCCAACCACAGGCCACACGCAATGAGAATGGGCAAATCGCTCAAGATGGTTGAAGCGGGATTGCCGCCGCGACCTTTGTTGTAAACAAGATAGAGGTAGCGCAACAGGCCGTACACAACAAAAGGAATGGTGAGGCCCAGATGTGGGCTTCCCAATTTTTCGGCAACTTCAGGTGACATGGTGTACAGCGCATATGAAACCAGTGTACCTGCCGTGACAACGGAAATCACCTGGTCGAGAAATTGGGGCGAATATTCAGATAAAATGCGCCGGTGATGCGCGGCATTGACATCGAGCAGCAACAGTTCCTGGCGGCGTTTGACAAAACCCAAAAAAAGGGATAGCAACATCGTACACAAAATAAACCACGAAGAAATGGCAACGTCGATAACCAGCGCACCGCCAATGGCGCGCAGCAAAAATCCTGAAGAAATGATCATGACATCGAGAATCACAACGTGTTTGAGGCGCAGGGAATAGGCGACATTCAAAAAGGTGTAAACCATCAGAACAAACCCGAAATTGGGATGCAGGGAATAGGCACCCCACAGGGAAAAACCAGCGAGCACAATTGCCGCTAAGGCAGCAACGGATATAGACAAAGCCCCTGAGGCGATGGGACGGTGGCATTTTTCGGGATGTTGACGGTCATTTTCGCGATCCTGAATGTCGTTAAACAGATACACAGCGCTGGAGATGGCGCAAAAACAGATAAAAGCCCCCAACCCGATGAACACGTATTCGGGATCGAGCAAATGTTTGGAAAAGAGGAGGGCGGCAAGCACAAAAAAGTTTTTGATCCATTGTTGGGGCCGCAGGGCATGGAGCAGAGAAATGAGCATAAGACAGTCGTAAGTTAAAAGGGGTGCTGGTTCGGTTTTACGTATGCAAGAGACATCTGATTTCAAAACAAGTCAGCATCCGTTAAAAACCACAGACCTTCAGATTTGGCATAGTGATGGTTAAAAGCAAAGAGCGCTTAGTATTGAGGTATAACACTAAGCGCTCTTTCTGTTTGTGTCAAGCGGTTCACCTACAGAGCAATGCCAAAGTAGATGCGGCTGCGATCCACACGATCTATAACGGTGGGATCGCTGCGGTTGGGAATGTCGCGTTTGGTTGGAAATGCAATGATGAAGTACCCAAACATGGGCAGGCGGTAATGCGAAAACATTTGAAAGCGAATTTCGGCACCCCAGTCGGCCAAAAAGGTTTTTTTGACATTGTTCCATTTCCAGTCGATATCGCCAAAACTGGCAGAATTGGATGTGCCACCGGCTTCAAAAAAGAGGCTGCCATAAATTTTGTCAAAAAAGAAAGGCGGCAATTCTGCGCCGATATGCTGAAAAATGGGAAACGTGAAACTGGCCCGGCCAAAGGCTATTTTGCCACCTGAGGCAGCAAAATAGGGGTAACCGCGCAGGGTGCCAATGCCGCCCAGATAATAGCGCAATGGATAATAAAACACCCCTTCAAACGTGCCGCCATTTTGTTGCACGTCTTTGACCACGCCGTCTTTGTAGGCCACAAATCCCTGCACGGCCAGTGTGGACCGGCCAATAAAGGGCATAAATTCATTCCATGAACCAATCATTTCATTGAAGCTGATCTGCACGTTGTCTGCGCGAAGCAATGTGGGCGACAAATCTTCGGCCGTGGGATCGGCAATATTATCGCCATCAAAGTCTGCCGAAAAGGCCAGAGAATCTGTGACAGAGGCATTGATGCGCCGATATCGGACGGTGAGGGCTCGCCCACCAGATGGGTTGATAAACATATCGGTGCGCGGTTTGAAAGTGACATAACTCCAACCAGCCATCCATTCGTGGCTGTGGAAAAAATCGAGATCTTTGTAGAGAAAATCGTCGAGAAAAACACTGGTGCCCCCAATGCCGGGCACCTGATCGGTAATGTCGTCGAGTTGACCCTTGGCATTGGTCTGGTAGATGCGCGTGCTGTCGTAAACGACCTGTTTGATTTTCAAATTTTCAGAATAATTGCGGTAACCATAGGCAAACCCGAGGTTTTGACGCCCGATATTAAATTCGGTGCCGATGGTAAAATCGCTGAAAACATCTTTATAGGCATCTTCTTCAGTAACCGAAAATTTGAGAATTTGGGTGGCATTGGGAATTAACACCTGCTGCCCGTTAATGGTGGAAACCAGCGTGCCGCTCTGGGTGTCTTGCTGGGCAAAAATGGTGCCCACATCAACAGTGCTGTTGATGGTTTGACGGCTGCCGCCAAAAAAGATGCGCGGCATATAAGTTCTTTGTTCTGACAAAATAGGCACGAGGCTGTTTTCGTAAAAAAATGAAAAATCAGAGTTGAAATCCTGCTGTTTCTTGAGGTTTTTGCCAATCAAGGTTCCCAAATAAAAAGAATCGTCGCCCAGCAAATTGCCCCACTCTGCCTGTGCACCAAAGCTGATTTGATCCAGGCCAAACCGGTTGCCGATAAACGTGGGGCCCAGCAAAACAATGGGGGTTAACCCATAGGAAATCATCTTGGTGGAATAGCGCCCGACCTCGTGCAGATCGCTGAGTTTTTTGCCGGTATAAATGCTGGTATAATCGCGCATGAGCGTATCGGGAGATGCCACAGCAACAGCCTGAGAAATGGGCACGCGATAGATGTTGTAATTGGCAGCGTGATAGCCCACATAAACGACGTCTTGGCCATCGGGAGAAATGGATGGCACAAAAGCCCCACCGAGGACATTGGTGATTTGTTTTTGCTGGCCCGTGGCCAAATCGTGCATATACAGATTGAAAATGCCCGTGCGATCCGAACTGAAAATGAACCCACTTCCGTCTGACAACCATACGGGATCGCGTTCGTCGGCACGAGAATGCACAATGGCTTTAAATTCGGCGTTGTTGGCAAAAGCCAGGCTGTCTGGAAAGGCTTTGGTACTGTCGGGTTTGGGCTCGACGGTTAAAGGCCTACGGCCGTGTTCTTTGGGCCGGGATGTGGCATCGGCATTGATGATTGCAATGTCGCGATCCTGTCCGGTTCGAAAAATGCTGAACAATAATTTTTTGCCATCGGGTGACCATTTGGGACCAAAATACTGGGTGGCATCGTTGTTGTTGGTCAACATGCGCACATCTGTGCCATCGATGTTCACCATGCCCAAATTGGCATTTCCACCCTGCACAGTCACAAAAGCCACCTGTTTGCCATCGGGCGACAAAGCGGGGTCTTTGCCGCGCAGTCCCACCGTGGTGCGTCTTTCCTTTTTGGTTTTAAAATCATAGGTAAAAATATCCCAACGGGCACCAACTGCCTTAATATAAATGATCTTTTCACCATCGGCTGTCCAGGTAAACCGATTGTCAACCCCGTCGTCAATTTTTTCTATTTTGCCCGTAGTCAAATCCTTGACCTTGAGCTTTGTGATGAAATAATCGCTGTCTTCGTTGGTGATAAAAGCAATTTTATCGCCTTTGGGCGAATAAACAGGATGGTAGTCAAGAGACCCGGTGTCGAGAACTTGCTCGCCTTCTCGCAAACCCACAGCGTTGATGCTGTCGGCAGAGATCTGGTATTGGGTTTTCAAACTGGAAACCCAGTCCTGATAAAGCTGTCCGGCCGATTTGCCCGTGGCCTTCTTGAGCGACGAATTAAAATTAAAAAGCGGCTTGTGTTTGAAAATTTCGCGCACTTTTTCAGAGCCGAATTGTCGGTCTATATAATCGAGAATAGCATACCCTTGGTTGTAAACCATTTCGCCATGAAATTGTTTTTTTCCGCCCAATTGCCCCATGTCAGACAACGACAGCAAATCGTTTTCAAGTGTGGCCATGCGCAACAGCATGTCGCGATGTGAATCCCAGCGCTCATCGCCATATCGGGCGGCTTCATATTGGGCAATGCCTTCGGCAAAACCCGCGCTAACCGCCAGATGATAAAGGCCAAGTGTGAAACTGAAGTCTGGATTTTCGTTGGCGCGAGATGTATTGAGAATGGCCAGTTGAAAAGGCAGTCCTGCGTGTGATGCTTTGAGGGTAATAATGTGGGTGAGTTCGTGAACAAAAACGTTGCGCACCCAGTCGCTGGTGCCGCGCAGTTCCCAATCGATGGGATTGGTCCAGAAGTGGATGTAATTGGCGCTGTAAACGGCAAAGGCATTGCCCAAAAAGTCGGCCTGATCGTCAACCACGACATTGATAGGGGCAATGCGGTCAACAAACGTGGGATAGTGTCGCATGATATTAGACAGAATATCATCGGCAAAATCGGCAATGTGCAAAGCGGTGCCTTCGGCTGAGGTAAAATAAATATTAAAATATTTGGTGTTGATCACCTGCGCACTCGGTGAACGCATGCCCAGCAAAGAGGGAAAAAACGCATCTTTTTCTTTGGGCTGTTTAAAGTAGGTATAAGATTTTTGATCCGGCGATGGCAAATTGAGCATGGTGTTGGCCAGATCAATGCCAATAGAACTGGCAGGCCCCAATGTCGGTGTTTGTGCCATAGATATCCGGGGTATCATGCAAAAGAGCATGGCACAGAAAAACGGAACAATGCGGTCATAGAACTTCACTGCGTTCTCCTTGAATGAGGTAAATACATGCCCGGCGGTTTTTTCTGGGTGAACTCTGTCTTTCAATAGTCTTTCAATCTGACACCCTTGCTTGTTTGCAACACAACACCGCTCATGGCTTTTGCAGTCAGTCGAAACCCGAATGGTATTTCTCGTATGAACTTTTATTAGATCTGTTTTGTTCTCAATAAACAGGCCACCTGATGGCCGGGCGCAATGTTTAACAGGTCAGGAGCGATTTGTTTACAATCGGCAACGGCTTCGGGACAACGCGGGTGAAACGGGCACCCGGAAGGTGCGTTGGCCGGGCTAGGTACATCGCCTGACAGAATGGTGCGGTTGCGGCGAATTCTGGGATCGGGCACAGGAACCGCCGACAGCAGCGCGCGTGTGTAAGGATGCTGGGGATTTTGATACAGCATGTCGCTGCTGGCCAGTTCAACAATGCGGCCCAAATACATCACCGCCACGCGGTTGCAAATGTGCCGAACCACACTTAAATCATGGGCGATAAACAAATAAGTAAGACCAAATTGGACTTGCAAGTCTTGCAGCAGGTTGACAATTTGCGCCTGAATGGACACATCGAGGGCCGAAACGGGTTCATCGGCCACAATAAATGCGGGCTCAACGGCCAAAACACGGGCAATGCCAATGCGCTGGCGTTGCCCACCGCTAAATTCATGCGGATAACGCCTTGCGGCATCGGGTGATAATCCAACGGTTTTAAGCAGATCGGACACCCGGTCTTTGGAGGCGTTGAGCTTGTGAATTTTTAAGGGTTCCGATAAAATGCTGCCCACGCGAAGCCGGGGATTGAGCGAGCCATAAGGGTCTTGAAAAATGATTTGCATGTGCCGCCGCAAGGCCCGCAGTTTGTGGGCGTTCAGCGCCATCACCGGGGTGTTTTTAAAATAAACAGCTCCGCTTGTGGCCTGGATAAGGCGCAACAACGTGCGCCCGGTGGTGGTTTTGCCACATCCCGATTCGCCCACCAATCCCAGGGTTTCACCCGCAGAAATGTCGAAAGAAACATCGTCAACGGCTTTCACCTGGCCCACCATGCGGCCAAACATACCCTGGGTAATGGGATAGTATTTTTTGAGGTTCTGAACGGAAAGCAGGATATCGGGCATGGGTTATGCCAGCCAACAAGCAGCTTGGTGATGATCGCCAACCGATGTGAGCGCTGGCTGTTGTTCGCGGCAGCGATTTTCAACCTTTGTGCAGCGCGAAGCAAACCGGCAACCCGGCGGAAAATGAGCGGCATCGGGCACCGTGCCAGAAATGGGAAAGAGGCGATTCCGGCGTATGTCAAGGCGCGGCATACAGGTCAACAAACCCTGTGTATAAGGGTGTTGGGGATAGTGAAAGAGCGCATCTACACAGGCTGTTTCAACAATTTTTCCGGCATACATCACGGCCACGCGGTCGGCCATTTCAGCGATGACCCCCAAATCGTGGGTAATCAACAACACGGCCATTTTCAATTGTTGCTGCAAATGGCGTATCAGGTCTAAAATTTGGGCCTGAATGGTGACATCCAGAGCCGTGGTGGGTTCATCGGCAATGAGCACATCGGGATTGCACGACAGTGCCATCGCAATCATCACGCGTTGTCGCATGCCCCCCGAAAGCTGATGCGGATAGTCATTGGCGCGACCGTTGGGGTCTGGAATGCCCACCAAGTGCAGCATATCAACAGTTTTTTTCCGTGCGGCCACTTTGTCCAGCCCCTGATGCCGCATCACGGCCTCATCGATTTGATAACCGCACGTATAAACCGGATTGAGGCTGGTCATCGGTTCTTGAAAAATCATGGCAATATCGTTGCCGCGCACATCTTGCATCTGGTTTTCGGGCAAAGATAACAAATCGCATCCATTGA
>CAXNEV010000131.1:0-8819 GCA_964200925.1 Candidatus Latescibacterota bacterium
GATGGCGTCGCGCGACAATTTTCGCGCCACCCAATACAATCTTTCCCACCCTACGGTGAGATTAAATGCAAACAGTTATAGCTGGAGTTTGGGCAAAGACGAGAAATTCAATGGCCTGGAAGATATCTTTTTGAAAAATTACAGTTATGGCATTGGTTTAAGCGTGACTATGCCCATTCTCAACCTGAATACGAGCAACAGTTTAAAACGCCAAAAATTGCAATATTTGCGCAGTCAGGAAACGCTTGATCAGACCAAGCGCCAGAAAGCTTTGAATATCAAACAGGCGTATTTAAACCTCGAACTTTATCGGCGCAGTATTGAGGCCAATGAAATTGCCGTTCAGGCCGCAGAAGAAAATTTTAAACTGGAAGAAGAACGCTATAATTTTGGGGGCGGCACGTTTCTGGAACGGTTAACGGCACAACGCGATTTGTTTAATGCCCGCAATCTGCTGGTACAGGCCAAATACAATTATTTGATTCAGATGGCCCAATTGGAAAATGAACTCGGGATGTCCCCGATGGGCGATGCCAAGAAATAAGCGGAGGGATATAATGAAAACAGGTTATCGGATGGTGGTTGGTCTGGTTATGACGGCGGTCATGTGTGGGGTGGTGGCCCCTGTGCAGGCTATTGAAAAAGATTTTTTGATGAATCGCAAGTTTCACGGGGTGGTTGTGCTGGGTTTGGGCGGTTTGTTGATCAAATCGGCCATTGATGCCAAACGGGATGCCAATGACGCCTATGATTTTTATAAAGCCGCTGGAACAACCCAGGTTGCACAGGCTTTTTACGATGACAGCAAACGCGATGATACCCGCGCTGCCGTTTTTGCCGTTTTGGGCACAGGCGCCATTTTGTATTCGGTGCACTTGTTTTTAAAAGATGACAATACTGACCTGCCATCGCCAAAACTGGATCGCGGCATTGTCAATGTGAAAGGTGTTGGCCTAGATGTTGGGGCCGATCTGGTGCGTGGAAACATGCAAGTTCGGCTCAAAAAAGGATTTTGATTCATTCGTTCAATAAAAAATGAAACAGGGTCAATGCTTCGGTGTTGACCCTGTTTCATTTTATCCGTATTGTTTTGACAAAAATTTGACTTTTAAGAATCTGACAGACCAAACTGATTCAAAATGCGGTCGGCAATGATGCGCCGAACATTTTCCGCATCATAATCTCCTGCGGCAATTCGGGCGCGTGCCTGTGCAACGCGATCTTCCCGGATATCGGATAACTGGCGTGCGGCTTCTTGCAGTCGATTCACGGTTTCCTGCGTTTCCTGTGCCGCTTTGGAAACCTCAATGCGATCTGCTGTGTTGCTGGCACGGTTTTGGGCAGTGTCTGTGCTGCGGCGCGTTTCATTTTGCCGGGTGCGCTGTGGCCCTTCTGGGGCTGGTAAACCGTCGATTTTTCCCAACACGGCTGGCTCCTTGGTTGACGTTGCAGAAAAATAAGGTGTTCTGCTGTGATGGTCAAGGCGTTTTTGATATTTTCAGGAATGGGTGTGATGGCTCGTTGGGTCTGTTTTTTGGGAATATGGGGGTGGCTGATGGGGTGTGCCGGTGAAAAAACCGACCATCAAATCCCATCCCCAGGCACGTTGCAAGCGCAATTTCTCGATATCACCCAGTCTGAAGAAACGCGTTTGTTATCGGCGCATGCTTTAATGGCCCATCACGAGGGCCGCGCGTTTTTAGTGGCTCAGTATTGGACAGCACACCGCCTGTTGATTCAGAAGCTGGTGGATCAACTGATTCTTTCCAATCCTGAACAGGCCGCCAGGTTGCTGGCAGGGTTAATGGCGGCCGCCAGGGGAGAGGAGAAATTGCATTTTGAATCGCGCTTGCTCCCATTGGGCGATTCAGCCGTGCCTGCGCTGGTTGATCTGATCAAATCCAATCCCGACTGGCAAACGGCTATGCAAGCACTGGATGCCCTGGGGAAACTGAAAGCAGCCCAGGGGATAACAGTGATGGGTGCTCAATTGCTGCATGCCAATGATTGGGTGCGCATGTCTGCCGCACATGCGCTGGGAGAAGTGGGCAATGACGAAGCTGTTGCGGTTTTGATGACCGCGGTGAATGATACGAGTGATACGGTGGTGGCAGCAGTCCTGATTGCTCTGGGAAAAACGGGCAATCAACAGGCTTTTCTGGTATGTGTGAAACAATTGCACCATGACAATCCACGCGTGCGCGCTGCCGCCGTGTCGGCGCTGGGGCGGTTTGAGAAAGCGGAGGCAAAGGATTTTCTGATTCAGATGCTTCATGATCGAGATGAAGGCGTTCGGTTTAAAGCCCACGAAGCGCTGGCGCGATTGAATTCAAAATGAAAAAAACGGGAATCTTTCTTGTTGTCACCTATTTGTTTTTGTCAGGATGCAGTCGAAATTCAGGGGTTTCTGTTGTCATTGGCCAGCCCGATCAGATCGGGCCAATAGATCCACCCTATTTGCCCAGTGTGGTTTATCCAAGCGGTTTGCATCTCGATCTGGTTGCAGATGCGTCGTTGACTCACACCTATCCTTCCTCGGCAAACAACCCTTTTGGCGGGGCAAAAGAACACCATTATTTGCCAGTGCGCTATTTTATTGATTTGTCGCGTGCCTCTCTTTCAGAACGGGTGAGCGACCATTTTCGATTGTCGGAATATGCCAATCCAACAGTGCAAAGAGGGGATAACCGGGCCTATATTGATGCGCAGATCGTTTTGCATGTACAACGCATGCGATCGGGATTGGGAAGGCCCTTGATTTTGAACAGCGGATTTCGAAGTCCTGCACACAATCAATCGGTTGGAGGTGCTGCTTTTAGCCGACATATTTATGGCGATGCCGTCGATATTGATGTGGATCAAAATCGGGCAGATGCCCATGTACAAGCGCAAGAAGTTTTCAACGAGGCGCAAGATGTGGGGGTTGATTTTGTACAACCCTTGATAGAAACTTCTGTCACTGTCAATGGCACAGCGCGTGTTTCATGGGTGCATATCGATGATCGCGGGTTTTAAAACGGCAAAAAAGGTGCGCCCAATATGGCGATTTTAAATATGTTCAGGTGTGTTTGGATCGGGGTTTTTGCCTTTTTTTATTGGGTCTTTCCCATTGGTGCACAGGTGGGGTTTTATGATGTGCGGTTTGCCCGAGGCGATGTGGACGGCGACGGGGTTTGGGAGGTTGTTGCGGGTGGGCGCATGGGGCCAGCACTGCCTGTTGATGCACCCCGTCATTTGCATCAGGGGGGTGTGGGCATTTTTCGCGCATCGGGCAACATGTTGCACATGCTGAGCACCCGACAGGATTTGCACGCGATTTTGGATGTGGCTGCCGGAGATATAGATGGGGATGGGCGCGATGAGATTGCGACGGTTGGGTTGGGACAATTGACTATTTTTGCATTTCAGCAAGACCAGCTCAAGACGCGTTTGGTGGTTGATTTAGAGGGTTTGTGGACAGACCGTGTGGTGATAGATGATGTGGATGGGGATGGGCGCGATGACGTGGGTGTGACGGTGTATGAGATGGAAGATCAAGCTGAGATCGGGCAAACCACCGTGGTGTTTTATCGGTGGCAGGGTTCGAGGCTTTTGCCTTTTCGCCGCTTGCTGGTCGATCAGCATGTGGGGGATTTGTGTGTGGTTTCTAATCATCTGGTTATGGAAGTGGGCTCAGGAGATGAAGGGGGGCAGGCCCGCATGTATGGACTAACGGATGGGATAGAACACACGCGAACCCTTTTGACCCAAAACGGCGTGCGCGTTTTGAGCCTGGATACTCAGGATACACGCCTTATTGCAGGCAGCATCGATGGTTTGCTGGGGATGTTTGATGTGGTGCCAACCGGATTGGTGTTTGTGGGCAGGCAAACCGTGGAAAGGGGAATCAAGAGCCTGGTTTGGTTACCCAATGGTTTGGGTGGTTCTTTCTGGATTGGCAACAATCACCAGGGTGTGGTTTTGCACCCGTTGGGATTTTAAAGATGCCGTCGGGCAAAACGCACAGGCGCATCGATTTGGTTATGCTGTTGGTTATTGTGGGAGCGGCAGTTTATTTTTGGGCTCCCCTTGCCGCCTTTTGGGGAAGAGACAACCTGGCTGAATACGGTGCTATTTTTGTTATTGCCTATTTGTTTGGCACATTTCTTTTGTCACCCGATATGGATCTTCACACCAGTGATCCCATGAAAAACTGGGGTGTTTTGCAATTGGTGTGGCGTCCTTATGCGGCGCTGTTTAAACACCGCGGGTTGTCTCATACGCCAATTATTGGCACATTGACACGTGTTGTTTATATTTTATTGGTGGCCTATGGGATGTTTGCAGCGGCAAATATGCTGTTTGATATGGGGTGGAAAATGTCGTTGCGCGATGTCACAACACGGCATCTTCATATCATCAGCTGGGGATTTTGCGGATTGTTTTTGCCCGACTTTTTTCACATTATAGCAGATCGCCTGTTCAAAAACAAGCGATGAGCAGTTTCAGGCCAGAATTTGACTTTTGCCGGTTGTCCTTTTATATTGCTGAACTGCTGGTTGCAAGGAGTAAATAGATTGGCAAAGCGATTCCACAAACATTTATCTGTGCTGGTTATTCCCGATGATGGCTCCCGAACAATAGAGTTCAAGCTCAATTATCTTATTTTGTGGGTCATCATGGGGGTGTTGGGCGGGCTGGTTGTGCTGGTTTTGCTGGGTGGCGTTTTTTTGGGGCAAGCACAATACTGGAAAAAAATCGCCCAGGAATTGAGCGTGGATAATGCACGGTTGCGCCAGGAAGCCGAACGGGTTGATGAACTGGCACAGATGGTATCGCGCATGAAGTCGCATGATCAAAAATTGCGCATGATGTTATCGCCCAATGTTGCGTTGCCACCTGCCTCTTATACCCCGCCTCCAGAAAACACCAACCAGGTGGTTTCTGGAGGCGGGGTTCAAGGACAGTCGAGTGAGTGGAATGCCCTCTGGGTGCCTTCAATCGCGCCAATTTCGCTGGCAGTAGGCTATGTGACACGTGAATTTGAGTCAAAACAAGGGTTGTTTCAAAATCGGCACACAGGCATTGATATTGCCGCTCCTGAGGGTACACCCGTTCAGGCTGCCGCAAACGGCAAGGTTGTTTTTGCTGGTGTGGATGATGTTTTTGGAAATGTGGTTGCCATTGATCATGGCGGTATTTATATGACGCGTTATGGACACAACAGCGTTTTACTGGTCTCTGTTGGAGAAGAAGTTCGCGGTGGGCAACACATTTCGCTGGTGGGCAATTCTGGACAAAGCAGCGGCCCGCATTTGCATTATGAAGTGATTGAAGATGGGCGGCTTCGCGATCCCCGGATGTTTTTACCTCAATAAATAAATGATTGTCTGGAAAAATCTATGGCACAAAAAGCAGATGTACTCAATACGGTGGTTGGAAAAGGGTCGGTGCTGGAGGGAAGTTTTGAGGTGACCGACAGCATTCGCGTGGATGGCATTCTGCGCGGCAAACTGATTTCGTCTGGGGCATTAATTGTTGGCACCTCCGGAGAAATAGAAGCCGAACCCATTCATGTGAAAGATGCCATTGTGGCGGGGCGGGTTCGAGGAACCTTGCACGCCTCGCGAATGGTGAAATTGGAATCCAGCGCCATTGTGGTGGGAGATATTACAGCGCAGGTGCTGGTTATTGAAGAGGGGGCCGTGCTTCATGGGGTGTGTGATACCGGGGGCAATGCGATGGTTGTATCGGATATCAACGCAAAACAGGCCGAACAGGCTGTGGGGTGATCGTGAGGTTGTTTGAAAAAAGCAAAAGGCGTGTCTATTTTGACACGCCTTTTGCTTTTTTTGGGATTGACACGGTTATGATACAGGGGTTGTGATCTGATAATGGCCATTGGGCAACAGGCGTTGGGCATTTTGACGGCTGAGTTTGAGTTCCATCACAACGTCATTGCCTTCATAGGTGGTGTGCAAAACTTCTCCCACGCGATAAAGTTCAGACAACAGTTTGCCTTCGTGTTGTGGAATTTGCACCTGCAGTGTGAGGCGCCCCCCTTCCAGGTGGTTATAAATGGCCCATTTGAGATCTTCCAAACCCTCTCCTGTTTGGGCAGAAACCCAAATGGCATCGGGATGCTGGGTGTGCAAATGTTCGCGACGAGAAGGGTCGTTGACGAGATCACTTTTGTTAAAGATCATTTTTAATGGGGTATCGGCCACACCCAGTTCGTTGAGCACTTCAAAAACGGTTGTTATGTGTTCTTCGCAGGTCGGGTGATTGGCATCAACCACATGGAGCAACAGGTCGGCTTTGATGGTTTCTTCAAGGGTGCTGCGAAAGGATGCAATGAGGTGGTGGGGCAGTTTTTTGATGAACCCGACGGTGTCGGACAGCAGGATGTGGCGGTTATAACCCAACAACACGCGCCGGGTGGTGGAATCAAGGGTTGCAAAAAGCCGATCTTCGATTAACACATCGGCCCCCGAAAGGGCGTGCATGAGCGAGGATTTACCCGCATTGGTGTAGCCCACCAGGGCGGCATGAAACACCTCATGGCGGCGTTTTCGGGCTGTGGCGCGTTGTTTGGAGATGCGTTCTAATTCGTGTTTTAAAGCACCAATGCGATGCCGGGTGGCCCGACGGTCCACTTCAAGCTGAGTTTCACCAGGACCGCGTGTGCCTACCCCGCCCCCTGTACTGCCACCTGCCTGACGCGACAGATGGGTCCATTGTCGCGTCAGGCGAGGCAGCATATAGATTAATTGAGCCAGCTCGACCTGGGTTTGGGCTTCGTGGGTTTTGGCGCGACTGGCAAAAATGTCGAGAATCAAGCGGCTTCGGTCAATGATTTTGACCTGGGTGAGATTTTCGAGGTTGCGCGTTTGTGCAGGTGACAGGTCGTCGTCAAAAATGACAACCTGTGCCTGGTGTTGTTGAATGAGTTCTACCAGTTCCTCAGCTTTGCCTCGACCGATAAAAAAAGTTGAATCGATGCCAGCGCGTTCTTGAGTGAGCCGATCGACCACGTCAACATGGGCCGTATCGGCCAGCAGGGCGAGTTCATTGAGTGTTTCATGGGTTTCTTGATAAGAACTGCGGGGCAAAATGAGGCCGACCAGAATGCCCCGTTCGGGGAGGAGTGTTTTGGTTAAATCGTGTATCAAAGGTTTGTTTCGCCTTTCATGGCGGTTAGCCTGTCGCGCAATTTTGCCGCGCGTTCAAAATCTTCGTGGGCAACGGCATCTCGCAATTGTTCCTGGAGATCCTGAGACGGCGATTTGGGCCGCTCTTTTCGAATCTCGTTTGCCCAATCTTTCAGGAATGTGATTTCTTCGTTGTCTTCAAGCAGGTCGGGACGGTCGAATTCCTGAAAAAACTGCTGAATTTCCCGAATGCCCGCTTCTATCTGATCGAGGGCATGATCATAAGACTCCCGTTCGAGTTGCATCAGCACTTCGGCGCGAACCCGATGTCCGATGACAAAGGGCCGATAGTGTTCAAAGGCCATTCGGTCTTCATCGTCCTCTGCATATTCTTTGACAAAGTCGAAGAGGTTCAGGTTTCGCTCGGCATCCTGTTTGGCGCGTTGATAGTCGCCAAGTTCCAAAAAACTGATGCGGCGATGATAATATTGCAAAGCCTCCATTTGCAACGACATACAGATTTCGGAATCGAGAACAAATCGCTCGTCCGTATCTTTCATTTTTTTGGCTTCGGTTTTATAATAATGCAGCAATGAATCACAGCCATGAGGGCGTTGTCCATCGGGACGTCCGTCCATTTCCATCTGCAAAATGCCCATTTCGATGCGAAGCTGGATTTTTTCGCGGCTGTTCTCTCCTTTGATTTTTCTGACACAAAGCTGTCCTGGTTCATAAGGCCAATCGTCAAGGAGAGATTGAATGTCCTGGCTCATCGGCGCGTGTCCTCCCTGTTCAGTGCTCTTTTTAATGTCTGAATTTAAAAGTCAGTTTACCATAATCCCCGGCCCTTGTCAAGGCATTTGAATCGTTTTAGAATAGGTGGAAATCGATTTTATATGATTGTTTTTTAATATTTTAAAATTTTTCTCAACGAGAAATACAATAGGTGTTTGGCGTTTTAACTGGGCGATTTTTTCAGATCGCCCAGTTGTATTACAGGGCTTTGATACAGGTTTGGATAGCCTCTTGGGTTTGGTGCAATTCTTTTTCGGAATGGGTTAAACCAACATACCAGCGGCCATCGGGAAGCAATTGAATGCCGTTGTTGAGCATGTGGGCGCGAAAGCGCGTGTAGGTTGCCATATCCACACGGGCATAATCGCGGTAATGGATCGGTTTGTTTTCAAGCCCAAAATGCGCGTTAAAAACCGTACCAGCGCCCGATGTACACAACGGCAAACCTTTATGTTGTGCCTCCTGTTCCAGTGTGGTTCGCAAGGCATGGCCGTGGGCGTGCATGTTTTTGTAATTGTTGGGATGTGATGCGAGAATCTCGATGGTGGTTTTGCCTGCGGATAGGCTGATGGTATTGCCATTATACGTGCCGGCATGAATGGTGCGTCCATGTTGCAAAACGTCGAATATGGCTTTTCGCCCGCCCACGGCAGACAGCGTGAATCCTCCGGCCAGGGCTTTGGCATAAACCGACAGGTCTGGTATGATGTTGAAGTATTCACGCGCTCCGCCCAAGGCCAGTCGGAAGCCCGTGATGACTTCGTCAAAGATGGAAACGGCCCCGTGTTTTTTGCACAGGTCAACAAGGCCCTGAAGGAAACCGTTAACAGGTTCAATAGAGCCAGAATTGGCCAACAAAGGTTCGGTGATGACTGCGGCAATGGTTGGGCCGTG
>CAXNEV010000132.1:0-8797 GCA_964200925.1 Candidatus Latescibacterota bacterium
TGCTCTTAACCGAACGACGTCTCAAACGCGAAAATCGCAAACAACAAGCGCCGGCAGCGGTTACAGCGCTCCAGCGCGATTTGCATTTGGTCAAACCGCCCCGCTGGATCGAAGCCGTGGATATTTCCAATATTCAGGGCAGTGATCCTGTGGCTTCTCTGGTGTGTTTTGTCGATGGACGGCCCAGAAAAAGCGAATATCGCCATTTTAAAATTGTTGGCATTGAAGGTCCCAATGACTTTGCCATGATGCATCAGGTGGTTACACGCCGTTTCAAACGATTGATGGAAGAAGGCAAAACATTTCCCGACTTGCTGCTCATCGATGGCGGCAAAGGACAATTGTCAAGCGCCGTTGAGGCGCTTCAGACTCTGGGCATTCAAGATCAACCTGTTATTGGGCTGGCCAAACGCCTTGAAGAAGTTTTTTTGCCCGGGCTTTCAGATCCACAAAACATTCCCAAAACTTCGGCATCCCTGCGCCTCTTGCAAGGTTTGCGCGATGAATCACACCGCTTTGCCATTACCTATCACCGCAAGCTGCGTCAAAAACGCACGTTGACATCTGAACTGGATGATATTCCCGGTGTTGGCCCTTCGCGACGAAAAGCTTTGTTGCGTCATTTTGGTTCATTAAAACGCATACGTGAAGCCTCTGTTGAAACCATCGCAGCGGTGGAAGGCATCAGCCCCAAACTCGCTATAGAAATTCACACGACCTTGCATCAAAATCCACCAATCGATCCCGACAAAAGCCCGATAGAAGTTTCAAAAATTTCTGGTTAACCTGCGCATACATGCCCAAATGCCAACCGCCCGAAATGGTCAACCATTTCGGGCGGTAATTTTTTTAGAAAATGGGGATATCGGGTTTTGCGGGTCGGTAAAAGCCGACGGTTGAAGACTTGCAACGCTCAAACAGATCATTTTTTGTGGGTGTCTTTTTTGGGGCTGTGTTTTTCCGCTTTTTCCCAGAGCAAACGTTCAAATTTCAATTTTGCGTCTTCGTTTTTTGTATTGGCATTTTGAAGCATCTTTGAAATAATTCGCGCCAACCGCTCTGGATCTTTGATCCCAATATCGTACATCGTTTTGAGCTCACGCGCCTGTTTTTGTCGCATGGATAAGGGGACGGGCGGGGTTTTAGTCTTGGCTTTTTTGGCTGGCTTTTTAGCGGTTTTTGGGGTCGTTTTTCCTTTGTGGATGAGGGCTTGTTTTTTTTCTGCTTCTGTGAGTGTGACACGATGCAGTTTTAAAGGAGCCAACAAACGTGCCACCAGCCCTTTGGGTTTGCGCATTTTGCCCATCGGGAATCTCCTTCTGGTGCAAAATCAGCCCAAATTGGTTTAAAACAACCAGTCGGGATCATATACACCAAAATTATTTTTTTAAAATAAATTATTGAAAAATAATAAAATAAAATAAAAACCAAATCATGGTACGGTTCTTGCATTTTTTAAATACAGTTCATTCAAGGAGATCCAAAATCATGCTCAGATCAACAGATACAGGCATATTAGAAACCCCTACTCATTCACCAGAACGCTCTGGTTCGCGCCGCATGCAGCCCCTTGGTGCCATGCTGGTATTTAAACGCAACAAACGCTGGTGTGACGCCGCTTCCGCTGAACGCCGTCCATTTGATCTGGATGACCCGGTTGTGCTCAAACGCTTGGAAAAACGCCTGTCCAGTTGTATTTACCGCATTTACGGCTACCACGAAGCACCGGAGGCCGGATGGGAATTTTTTTCACTTCTCGAATTTGAAGACTTAGAGGCCTGGCAACAGCTTCAAACCCATCTCGACCTATCGGGTTTTAGCACTTATTATACGTGGAATATTGTCACACTTGGCCGCAGATTGGGCTAAAAGAATACGTTCAGACCATTGGATTGTTTACTGCGAATTGGTCTGTGCTGGCAATTTTCGAAAGGCAATTTGGCGAGGAAATAAAAAGCCGCGCAGCCGCCCCAATACTTTCCAATTTTGCAAATCCACCACCGTCATACCCGGCCCGCCAAACACTTGATCAAACGACGCAATATAAGCCCGTGACCCATCCGGCACAATGCCCAACACCGTGGTCTGTTCGGCCACCTGTAACGTGCGCAAAATCAAATTGCGCGCAACATCAATGGCCAGCAAAAACCCCTCTGCGCTGACATAAAGAATAGACCCGTCTGGCGACAATTCTGCTCCAAAAGAACTCTCCTGATCCAGTTGAATGGCCCCCACCACCCGATCTGTATTCACATCGATAACCGAAATAACTCCGCGCGTCAAATTGGTGATGAAAGCCCGCTGTCCATTTGGGGCAAAGGTTATTTCTCCTGGTATTGAGCCAATTGTGATTTGTGTGATTACCCGAAGGGAGGCCACATCGATTACGGTTACATTGCGATCTGTCTGATTGGTCACGTACAATTTGCGGCCATCGGGTGTTATGGCTATGTCAATGGGGTTGCGACCCACGGCTACTGAATCCAGCGTTACGCCGGTTACCAGATTGACCACGCGCAACAGATCGGCTGATTGATCTGTCACATAAGCACGTGTGGCATCGGCATTTAAAGCGATGCGACCGCGCGATTCCACCGGCACACTGAACACCACCTGATGCTGGGTATTGAGCTTGAAAAAACCAAAAACTTCGGATACATATAGAAACTGCTGATCCGGAGATATCACAACAGCGCCAGGTGCGCGAAACGGCAAGTAGTCAAACATGATATGAGACAGATTATCCAGTGCGGATACGGAACTGTCATCTGAATCGGCCACATATATGGCATAATTGTCATTTGATGTGGGCACAACAGGTGCCTGAGCAAATCCATAGGATGAGCTAAATGCCAGAAAATCGCTAAAGTTGGTTACCCCATTTCCATCCAGATCGGTGCGCGGATCATAAACCGCATCGCTGGAAAGGGTGTTGAAATTTTTAAGCAAAATCAGGAAGTCTGTAAAGTCCACACGGCCATTGCCATCAAAATCAGAGGCTTTAGAACCTTCGGCTACCCAGAAAATGTTTGTTTTTGCTTGAACGTCCCGCCCGGCCAGGACAAACATGAGAACGCACAACACCATGCAGTAGCGTTTACTCATAGGGACGCTTCCTTTCTTGATAAGGAGTCTGTGGAAAGATCGCCAATTGCCTGCACCTGATTACCACCCGAGGTTTTGGCCGTATAAAGTGCGCTGTTCAATTGCTGGTAAACCAGATCGATCATTTGTTTTTCATCTACATGGGCAGGTGGTTTTAATGCTGCAATGCCTGCACTGATGGTCATGTGGGCAGAGGTCTGCCCACATGGAAAGGCATGGGCACGCACCCGGGCGCGCAACATATTGGCTCGAGCGTGCATGTCATTTATATCGGCGGGCATGCTCACGACAGAAAAATGCGACCCATCCATATGTCCCAGATGATCGGTTTGATCCAAAATTGATTTTAAAAAAGAACCCAACCCCTTCAGGACTTCATCCCCTGCCGCACGACCATGGGTCTCGTTTATTGATCCCAGATCATCGGCAGACAACAACATAAACCCCATTGTGTGCGCATGCTGTGCGGCCTGGCGGAGGCTGTGTGGTACGATGGCTTTTAAAAATGAAATTTTGTTGGGCAATCCTGTGAGCAAATCGGTGCCCGCCAACCGCGCCCACCGGCGGTTTTCGGTCTGTAGTTTTTCAACCTGCTGACGCAACGTCCGATTTTCCTGTTCCATGACCTGCAGGCGATGCGCCATATCGTCGGTTTCAACCATCACATTCAACCATTCAAAAAATATTGAAACGTTGGGAAGGGTGTGATACTATTCACATGCGCACACGATTTTGCCCTTCGACCACGCATAACAATTCATAAAGCATAATGCCACCTGCGACCGAAACATTGAGCGAAGCTTTTTGACCGCACATGGGAATGTGAACCACACCATCACAAATGGCCAATGTTTCGGGCCGCACCCCTTCTACTTCATGCCCTACCACCACGGCAATGGGCAACTGATACACAAAGGTGCGAAAATCAACACTGCCTGGCATTTGCTCAAGGGCCACCACTTGCACCCCTTTGTTTTGCAGCATCGCAATGACAGCTTTTGTATCCTGTTCATAAAACCAGGGAACTGTTTCTTCAGCACCCAATGCCACCCGGCTGATTTCTTTGCGAGGGGGTTGACCTGTAAATCCCGTTAGATAAATACCCGAAGCCCGCACGCCATCTGCAGAGCGAAAAAGCGCGCCCACATTAAATAACGAGCGCACATTTTCCACAATTAAATAAATGGGATGGGCCCCAGAAGCAGATAAAAAAGTCATTAATCAAACGTTATATATCGCCTAAAATAAAACATTGCCACCTCAGACACACTGTGAGGTGGCAGCGCTTTAACAGTTATCACCCATTGTCGGTATTTCTATATTTCTACATGTCCAAATCATTGAGAAGACCTCGCAGAACGGGCACCAATATTTTGGGGGTATTCCTGCACTGTTTATTTGCCTTTAGATTCTTTGCCTTGTTTGAGCATACCCTTCAATACTCTGGCGGCTGTCTCTGCATTTTTACCGGTTAAATTAAATCTATTGCCGTGTCGTTCTACGGCACTGCTTTGACTGCCCTTTTTGCTGGACAGGCTCTCTTGGTGTGCATCAGCAGGATGCGCCACAGAGGGATCACTATCCGGATGGTTTGAAGATTTACCGCCAAAAGACGGAAGGCTCAAAGAACCACCGCGTTTCATCCAGAAATTGAGGCCAAGATAAGCTGCCACAAGAATGATAATAATGACCAGCAACTGGGTTATTTCATCTGCAAAGTCCATGTTCAATACTCCCTCGTGATGTGGAAATCCAAATTTCAATGATCCCAGCATGGAAGTCAAGCAGAAAGGGGGCAGACCTCAAAACCTCTCTGTTTGTTACTGATTAAAAACGGTTTTGGCTGTTGCCAGGGCATCCCATGTAGCTGGAAATCCGCCAAAGGCACACATTTGCAACATCACTTCTTCCAATTCCTGTTGTGTGGCACCTACACCTAAAGCGCGTTCAAGATGTACGCGCAGTTGATCCTGTCGGCCAAGCACGGTTAGTGCCGCAACCGTACACAAAAGCCGCGTTTTGATATCCAATCCGTCGCGGGCATACAGATCTCCCATCACAAACTCCATGACAAAACGCTCAAAGTCCGGGTGGAGTTCCCGAAAACGCGCACAAATGACATCGGCCTTCTCACGACCGACCATCTCGCGCATCATCGCCAGTCCTGTTTCATAACGATCGGCCATATATCCTCCACAAAACGTTTCAAAATTTTCTCTGTTAGATCGCGAATGAAATAGCCTGAATTTTCGAAAGAAAAAAAGAAAGAAGGAAAAGGAAAAAGCGTCGTTCTTCTTCACATAGTTGATCAAGTTATTTTGTCATCATTCCTTATCCCAAATGCACATCCCGATTATCACCACCTACCCAAGCAGCTACATGGCCCGGTTTCAGGGTTTCTCCATCCGATAGCCCTTCAACCCGGCCTTTCAGTTTTTTTGCCAAACGGTTGCGCCACAACAACAGGGTTTTGTGTTGACCGACTTTTTCTGACAAATCGTGGCATTCGTTCGGATCTGTTTCCAAATGGAAGAGTTGTTCTTCGCCTGTAATTGGGTTCCAGATGTATTTCCATTGCCCATCGGTTAAAAATTGATTGGCATTTTGAGGATGATAACACGGGGCATGTTCGCCGTGATAATAACTGCGCCATTCATTTTCACCCAATAACAATGGCACAAAACTTTCGCCTTCCACGGCTTTGGGAATGGGCGCACCTGCCAGATCGAGAAAGGTGGGCATAATGTCTTCCCAGCCCACCACCTGTTGCAACACGCGGTTGCGCGGTGCATCAAATCCGGCGGGAAGTTTGACAATAAATGGCACATGCGCCGAGGCTTCATACGCATACGTTTTGCGCCACAAATGATGATCGCCAAGCATTTCGCCGTGATCGGATGTAAACAGCACACATGTATTGCGATGGTTCCCGCGGTTGAGCAGGCGCATCAATCGGCCCACCTGTGCATCCAGATAAGATAAATAGGCAAAATACGCTGCACGCGCCCGGTGCATTGCATGATCGGAAATGCGCCCTCGCCAGGCATTGACGTCTAATGGATATTCGGCTTCTTCGGCATGTTGGGAAGCCCAATCGCCAATGACCGGTTTGGGCAACTCCCGGCCAATAAACTGATCGTAATACACCTGCGGTGGGCACCACGGCGGGTGTGGGCCGTTAAACGACAAACACAAAAAAAATGGACGCGTGGGATCGCGTTTTTCCAAAAAATCGCGCGCCCGGCTAACAAACCATGTTTCTTCCATCATGTGTTCGGACAAATGGTTGGGCCGCCCCATCCACGAATTGCTGTCAATGCCGTGGGCATATTTTTCCACATCCAGATTGGGCTGATTGTTCAACCAGTCTTCATAATCTTCCGGTATAATCAATTGCTCAAATCCCAGATGAAGCCTTTTGGGGTGAAAGTGTGTTTTGCCAATATTGATCGTTTGATACCCCGCCTTGGTCAATTCCCCAGCCATTGTGTGGGCATACTGCCAGGGTTTGCCGTCCTGATACCCCACCATGCCTGCCGAATAGGGCGTCATGCCCGTCATCAACGCCCGCCGGGCAGGCACACACGACGGGCATGGTGTATAACCGTGGGCAAACAACACCCCGTCGCGTGACAGACTATCCAGATGCGGTGTTTCGGCCACGGGATGTCCGAGGCGGCTTAAACAATCGCCGCGAAAGTGATCGGTAATTATCAAAACAAGATTGGGCCGTTCGATCATCAATAGCTCCTGATTTTTGGAATCGTTCAAAAGCAGGTCATTCAAGGAAAAAAAGATCATGACTTCACAACATGCTGTCCATTGTGAACCATGCCTGATTTTTAAACACAGCCAACCGGAAAACCATCAACCGTTCGTGTTGCTTATCTTCAAATATAAGAACCTTCTGATTTTCATCAAAAGCAAAAGGTTATACCGCTTGTGTGATATGACCTTTGTGTAAAAGCTGAACTTCCTTTGAAAAAGGACACAGAAAAAAGAACACCATTTCTTGTCTTCCATGCGGGTGCATAGTCTGTGATTTTTCACTTGACCAGTGAGGTTGTTTTGGTTGGAGATACTGATCCCATATTTTGCCGAATAATTTTATCTCATTTTTTACCCGTTTAAATCAATCATTCTCTTTGTCTGCTGGTGAAACGCCGTTAAAAAAACCAAAAAAGCCATTGCGCAATTTGGCTTTCCATAATAGATTCACTTTTCCACATTTTAGTCTGCAAAAAACCGAATTTTCACACGAAATTTCAAAGGTACGCGGCTATGAACGAACCCAACAACAGCCACAACATTGAAGATCTCGACAAACAATATACCGACGAAGGGCCCAGCACCGAATTTGCGGCCCTTTTGGCCGAAAGCGATAACAAAGGTGACCGCAAGGAAGTTGCCGTGGGGGAAAAAGTCACCGGCATCTTACAAGAAATCGGCAGTTCTGTGGCTTTTGTCTCTTATGGGGGGCGCAGTGAAGCGGCGATTGATACTTTGGAACTCAAAGACGAATCGGGAAACCTGAAATACAAAACAGGAGACACCCTTGAAGCTTATGTGGCCAGCATTGAAGGCGAAGTGCGGCTCACCCTTTCCTTAAAAAGTTCCAATAGTGACCTGCTGCGACAGGCTTTTGAAAGTGGCATTCCCATCGAAGGCAAAGTGACCGGTTTTAACCCCGGTGGGCTGGTGGTCAATGTCAGCGGGGCGCGGGCTTTTTGCCCGATGTCGCAAATCGACACCCGCTTTTGCGAAGACCCGGCTGTTTATGCCGGTCAAACTTTAACGTTCAAGATTCTCGAACTGCGCGGGCGCAACAATGTTGTTCTTTCGCGTCGGGCTTATTTGGCAGAAGAAAATGCCAAACAGGCCAATGAATTGCGCAAAAAACTGGTTGAAGGGGCTGAAATGACCGGTGTGGTCACCCGCATGGAACGCTTTGGGGCCTTTGTTGATCTGGGTGGTGTAGAAGGGTTGATACACGTTTCAGAAATTGGCCATACGCGTGTTGAAAATCCTGGCGATGTTTTGCAAAAGAATCAGGAAGTGCGGGTTAAAATTCTGGAAATCAAAAATCTCGGCGAAAAAAACGAGCGCATTTCACTTTCTCTTAAAGCCCTTCAGGAAGATCCCTGGGACAAACTGGTCAACCAGTTCAGCGAAGGGGCCATCATCACAGGCAAAGTGGTTTCCATTCAGAATTTTGGGGCTTTTGTGGAATTGGCACCCGGTGTGGAAGGGCTTGTGCATATTTCTCAACTTTCTTCTGGAAAACGCATTTCCAAACCTGGCGAAGTCGTTTCTATCGGCCAGGAAGTTAAAGCGGTTATTCGCGAAATCAATCGCAAACAGCGCCGTATTTCCCTGTCTATGCGAGCCGTTGAAGAAGATGCCCAGCAAAATGCCGAAGCCGAGGATATGGCGGCTTTTAAATCGATGCAGCAAAAACAGACGACCGATGTTGGCAATGCCATGATGGAAGCATTGCGTAAAGCGGGCTTGACGTAAATTGAGGTCATGTCAATGGATCTTGAAACGCTCAAAAAAGAAGTGGAGATCCACACCCTGCGCGGCAGTGGCCCCGGTGGACAGCACCGCAACAAAGTGGAAACGGCGGTGCGCATTGTCCATATTCCCACGGTTATTACAGTGGTGGCGGCCGATCATCGCTCACAATATCGCA
>CAXNEV010000133.1:0-8769 GCA_964200925.1 Candidatus Latescibacterota bacterium
ATGGTGTTGTGGCAAATTATTGGGATCGTGTTTGCACAACTCGGCCATGCCGGAAATGGCCTGTGTGGCATTGTTGATGTGATGCGCCAGTGTTACCAGTGTTTGGCCAACACCCTTTACTTGTGACAGGCGTTTTTCGCGATCTACCACTTGTTTTCGCAAATCGCGCAACCGCAGCATGGCATTGATGCGAGCGGCCACTTCGCCCATGTGAAAGGGTTTTGTAATGTAATCATCGGCACCTGCATCAAGGCCGGCAATGCGATCCTCGTATTCTTTTTTGGCCGTGAGCATAATGATGGGCAGGCCTTCAAACTTGGGATCGGCGCGCAGGATTTTAAGCACTTCAATGCCATCTTTGCCGGGCATTGAAAAATCGAGTAAAACCAAATCTGGGTTGGTTGTTCGCACTTTTTCCAGCGCTTCATATCCATCTCGCGCACAGATCACATCGTGATTGAGCAGGTGCAGTTCTTCTTCGAGAAATTCAATGTTGAATGGCAAGTCATCCACAATGAGAATTTGTGCCATGTTCAGGATGTCCTTATTTCGGAAAGATCCATTTCAAGTGTTTCCCATTCAGCCATGAGTGTTTCCACCTGATCTTGAAGGGCTGCTTTTTTTAGGGCAAGTTCTTTTAAGCGATTCCAATCTGTTGATAGGTCGTCACGCGCCATTTCTTTGTCGAGGCAGGTTATCTCATTTTCGCATTCGGCAATGGTTTTTTCCACTTCGGCACTTCGGCGTTTGCGGCGTTCGATTTCCCGGTTGTTGCGTTTGCGTTCGGTATAATCTTCTTTAACAGATGTTTGTGTTTTGCTGGCAACAGGCTCGATTTCTTGTGTGAGTTGTTGTTGATAGGTGTTGTAATTGCCGTCTATTAAATACCATGTTGGGGTATCTAAAACCAGCAATCGCGTGACCATGCGGTTGAGGAAATAGCGGTCGTGTGAGACGGCAATGAGCGTGCCATGGAAATTTTCGAGCGCCTGTTCGAGCACATTTCGCGAGGCAATATCGAGGTGGTTGGTGGGTTCGTCGAGAATGAGCACATTGAGAGGGGTGCGCACCAGTTTGGCCAATGCCAGGCGGCTTTGTTCGCCGCCGCTTAACGTGCCCACCCGGCGTTCCACGTCGTCTCCAGAAAACAAAAAGGCCCCCAGAAAGGTGCGAATTTCAGTCAGGGTTGCACTGGGCGTGAGTGCCCAAATTTCTTCTATAACGGTATATTGCGGATTGAGGTCCTGCCGCGTTTGTTCAAAATAACCCATTTCCAGGCCCTTGCCCGGAATGACTGTACCCATATCTGGCGCAATCTGATTGACCAGGATTTTGAGCAACGTAGATTTGCCCGACCCATTGGGGCCCACAATGCCCAGCCGGTCCCCCAACCAGACCGTGAAGTCGAGATTTTCAAAAAGGATGTGCTGGTCATAGGCTTTGCACAACCCTTCTACCTGAAACACGCGGTCGCCCCCACGGGAGGCAGTGGCAAACTGCAATCCCATATCGCGGCGCTCATCCGGGCGCTCGATGCGTTCAATTTTTTCAAGGGCTTTGCGGCGGCTTTGTGCCTGTTTGGTTTTTTGGCCGGCAATGTTGCGGCGAATGTATTCTTCGGTGCGGGTGATGTGGGTTTGTTGGGCCTCAAAAGTTTTTTGCTGTTGCGACCGGCGCAGCTCTTTTTCGGCGACATAAAAGGAATAATTACCCGCATAGTGCTGGAGTTGTCCTTTTTCCAGTTCGACAATTTTTGTGACGGTGTGGTCGAGAAAATACCGATCGTGCGAAATGACCACAAAGGCTTTTGGATATTCCGACAGAAAATGTTCGAGCCATTCAAGGGCTTGCAAATCGAGGTGGTTGGTTGGTTCATCAAGCAAAAGAAGGTCGGGTTCACGGGCCAGCAATTGCGCCAGGGCGAGGCGATTTTTTTGCCCACCGCTGAGCACCTCCACCGGGCGGGGCAGATCGATGTCGCAAAAACCCAGACCAAATAAAATGGCTTTGGTTTTGGCTTCTAGAGCATAACCGCCCTGGCGCTCATAACGATCGTGAAGGCGGCCATATTCGTCGAGAAATTCGGGTGACGATTGCCCGTTGCTCATGGCCTGTTCCATATCGTGCAGCCGGTGTTGAAGATGCAGCAAATCCGCAAAAGCTTCTAAAGCCACATCAAAAACGGTGAGCCCCGGTGTAAAAGTCGGTTCTTGAGACAGATAACCCATATTGATGCCGCGTTGTCGGTGGATCTGGCCGCGGTCGGGCAAATCGCTGCCGATGAGCAGGCCCAAAAGCGTGGTTTTGCCACTGCCATTGTGGCCCACCAGGCCAAAACGCTGGCCGGGATCAATTTGCCAGGTGATGCCAGATAACACGTCGTGGGCACCATAAGCTTTCCAGATGTTGTCAAGATGAATGATGGGCATAACACAAATGGGTTGGATACAGGATAGGTTAACGGATTTATTTTCTTTTAAATAGAATTTCGATTAAGATCACCAAACGCATGGATGATGTCAAGGTCGAATCGGCTTTATGGTGCGCATTCACACCAAAAGCTTTTGGTGTCCCTAAAATCAAAACTGTCCGATCGGGCGATCGGACAGTTTTGAACGGCCTGGAGGGTAGCAGAGCCAAACTCTGCTAAATGCTATATATTGTGAAGGCTATGTCATGATAGGATATATATTGCGTACAGTCAAGATTTTTTTGGTTTTTGGGAGGTCGCTTGACCGCATCAGTGCACGAGGCCTATATTTTACAACATATTGGGCAAATGGGTTTTCTTTTTGTGTTCTGTGCGGGTTTTTTATGGAAGGCAACGCAGGTGAACAAAAATAAAACAACGATTTTAATAAGCGGTTTGCTGGTGGGGTTTTATATCGGTATTGCGCTGTGGTTGATCCCTAAAGGCACCGATGATTTTCGCATGGTCGCGGTTTTTTCGATGGATGAAGTTGATATTGTGACCTATGTGTGTAATCTGGTGTCAACGGATTTTCAGACCGAGCCTTCTTTTAAATATGGGGGCGCATTTTATTATGTGCCGGCAGGGGTGCTTTATGGGTGGTCATTTTTTGCTCCTGTGACCGAACAGGTTATTGTGATTGGGGTGCGTTTGTTTTGCACCCTTGCTGGATTGGGATGTTTGTGGGTTACCTATTGTCTGGGGCGCGAGGTTTTTTCTCCCCAAGCAGGTTTTATTGGGGCCTGTTTATTGGGTTTGTCTCCCGAATTTTTGCGGTGGTCGGTTGAGTCTCATCCCGATTTGCCGCAGGTGTTCTTTTTATTGTGTGGGTTGTTCTGGATTTGTCGGTATATGAACCATGTCCAACCGGTTTGGTTGGCGCTTGCCGGGGCCGGGGCCGGTTTGGCTTTTGGCACCAAATACGCCGGGATTTTTATGGTGCCCGTGCTGGTGTTTGCCGTGTTTGGAAGAGGGGATGAAGGCTCGTGGCAGGCGCGATTTGTCGATTCCAAACGGTGGTTGCATGTTGGGATCATTGGGGGAAGTTTTGCACTTGCATTTGCTCTGACCAATCCATTTGCCATCATGGACGTGTCGGGGTTTGTGAAAAGTTTAAAGGCCGAAGGCGAAATTATGCGGTTTGGACACCGCGTCAGGGAGATGTCGGGAGCCTGGGACTGGTTGTGGATGCTGGTGCGTTATGGGCCTTTGCACTATGTGGTTTTGCTGGGTGTTTCTGTTTGGAGCCTTAGGGGTGTGAATTGGCGCAAAATTGACAGGCGATGGTGGGTGCTCATTTTGTGGGTGATGGGGTTTATGGGCTAGCTCATGGGGGCCTCTGCGCTGAAGTTTCCACGGCATTTGTTACCGGTGATACCGTGTGTGTTGTTGTTCATCGGGCAAGCTTATCATGTTTTGTGGGAAAAAATGCGCCTTCGATTGCCCATTTTTTTGCGATGGCAAGGGGTGATGGTGTGGGTTGCCATATGTTTTTCTGCCGAATCCATCATCACGTCAGCGGAATTTTTTAAAGAGAGGTTGAGGCGCGAAAGCACACAAGAGGAAATTGTCGTGGGCAAGTGGTTGGGTGAAACATTTCCCGCAGATACCAGCATTTTGAACGATCCCTATGCCTATGTCCCCGAAAAATTTCAATTTGTCATGGGGTCCATTGGCATGACCTATGGGATCGTTTGCCATTTTGAACCCGACCTGCTGCTGGTGCGGGACGCAACCGTATCGGATTATGCCAAAATAGAGGAAGCAAATGTGGCGCGCATGGGCAAAGACGCATTCCTCGAGCGGTTTTTTTTCTATCGGTTTTTGCAGGATGGCCTGGTTCCCACCTATCGGTTGCATCGCGATTTTGGACATATTGCCGTTTATGAACGAACGGCTCCCAGCACACGGCCAGAAGATGTGAGTTGGCGCGAATTGATGGACAAATACATCGAAAATAGGCGATATGGAATGGTTGCCGCTTACTGGACCATGGGGTTTATTCACCTGACACAAGGCGATACAGTTGAGGCCAAAAACAGCTTTGAAAAAGCACGACAAGGGCAAAATTTTAATATGCGCATTTTTCAACACGGGATCGCGATGCTGGCCCTTGGACAGGTCGATGCCGCCCGCCATGCGTTTCGCGCGGCTTTGCAGGCATCAGAAGATCAGTCGGTGGTCTATCGGGCCAAACTGCGAGATGAGCTGGCTATTCGGTTTTTTCAAGCCGGGTGGTATGCCGATGCGAGGGCACTTGCCGAACAGGCCCTGGCACTGAATGGCCAGTTGCAAAGAGCCCTGTTTACGCAGGCTGTATCCTATGTGGCTTTGGGAGACATACAGGTGGGTGAAAAGTTGCTTGCTCAAGCGGTATTGCGTTTTGGAAAAGATCCAACAGGTGCACCCTTGCTCGATTGGTTAATCTCTCATAAGGTGCAGGAGCAGGCGGCCAAAATTTTGCGAGAGAAATTTTTCTGATCTTTCCAGACAATGGGCAGTGTATGCTGAGAACCGGATTTATGGGTTTTTAAACAATCACCCGAAAGAGGACATTTTATGGCAGACATGGTGTTGCGCGAACCGGCGATTCGGGTGATGTTGTTGCCCAGGGATACCAATGGATATGGAACGATTTTTGGCGGTGCCATTTTGAGCCATCTGGATCTGGCTGGCGCTATTGAAGCGCGCAAACACAGGCCTTGCCGGGTGGTGACGGTGGCGATGAACCAGGTTGCTTTTATTGCGCCCGTTTTTGTGGGCGATATCGTGTCGTTTTATACCCAAACCGTGCGATTGGGGAACACATCGGTTACCGTGTCTGTTGACGTGGAAGCCAAGCGTTTGGATGGTTCTGATACCGTGCAGGTGGCATCGGCAGAAGTGGTTTATGTGGCTGTTGATGATGCGGGAAAACCCGTTCCTTTTAAAGGGTGCTGACTCGGTTTTACGTATAAAAACCAGCAAGCTTCGGATTTTAAAACAAGTTTTTTGCAATCAGCAATTAACGATCAGCAACAACACCTATCGGGATGGCTTTGGTCAGATGGGAAGCGGCTGAAAGCTAACCGCTATCGTAAATTGAAGTCAGCATCCAACAAAAACGATCAGCCTTCAATTTTTAAGTATGCTTGATTTAATTCCGTGCGCAGGGCTTCTGTGGCTTTGCGTGCAGCTTCGGCAAAATTGGGGCCATTTGAAGCATAGAGGATGGTGCGCGAAGCATTGATCAGTAAACCGCCACCGTTTGCATCAAGGCCATTTTTTATTACCGCTTCTGCATCACCACCTTGAGATCCTACTCCGGGAACGAGAATGGGCAAGGTGGGTGCGATGTGGCGAATGTGTTTGAGATCATCGGGATGTGTGGCGCCTACAACCAGGCCACATGGGCCAATTTGGGACCAGGTCACAGCTTTTTGGGCGAGAACCTGATACAGATCGCCCTGTTCGGTTTTTAAACGCAACACATCGGCAGAACCGGGATTGGACGTGAGGCACAGCAAAAAAGCGCATCGATCTTGATAGGATAAAAAGGGTTCAACCGCATCTGTGCCCATGAGAGGATTCACTGTGACGGCATCTGCGCCCAAAAGATCATAGGCCATGTGGGCATATTGTGCGGCGGTGTTGCCGATGTCTCCGGCTTTAAAATCGAGCAAAATGGGAATGTTGTTGGGAATGGTTTTTATGATGCCTTGCAGGGCTTCCCAACCGGCCATGCCGTGGGCACCAAAAAAGGCAAAATTGGGTTTGTAGCTACATGCCAGATCTTTGGTAGCTTCGACAATTTCTTTAAGAAAAGAGAGAATGGGGGTGGGGGTATTTTGCAGGTGTGCTGGCAGGCGCTTCAGATCGGGATCTAAGCCCACACAAACCATGCTTTTATTTTTGGCAACAGCGTGTTCAAATTTGTCGAGAAAACTCATAGAGGCTCCCTATGTGATGTTTCAAGATATGGATGAGGATGGGTAACAGACAACTGTGCTCAGGTATAAAAAGGGCGGATCCCAAAAGGAATCCGCCTTTTAATTAAGCGGGCCTGTAAGCCGAGTTCTGTCGTTCGACAAAAGTCGAACGGATGGCCATTTATCTGGGACATTGGTTACCCGATGCCTCGTGCAGCCAACCCGAGCGTGATAACGAGGCGGGCCACCTCTTTCGCTCCTATTTGGCCTTGCTCCGAATGGGGTTTACCGTGCCGCGTTCGTCGCCGAACGCGCGGTGGGCTTTTACCCCACCGTTTCACCCTTGCCCGCTACACAAATTGTGTCCGCTGGCGGTTTGTTTTCTGTGGCACTTTCCGTCGGGTTGCCCCGCCTGGGCGTTACCCAGCATTCTGCCCTGTGGAGCTCGGACTTTCCTCACCCCTATTTGAAGGCGCGGCCATCCGGCCCGCTTAATATTTACGCTTGCGAACTTGCGTTTAAGCCCTCTTTGATGCCCTGATTCGCCAGGCGATCAGCTTCTTTGTTTTTTGATCGCGGCACATGGCAAATTGCAAAATTGCAAAATGTTCTGGCGCGTTTTTGGGCTTCCTCATAAAGGGGAAACAAAACCTCATTTTTGACTTGGTATCTGCCGTTCATCTGACGCACTATAAGTTCGCTATCTGACATCACCGCAACACTGGTTGCACCCAATTCTGCAGCGAGTTCAAGGCCTTTGAGCAAAGCCTGATATTCGGCTACATTGTTGGTTGTCTGTCCAATATAGGCACTGTATTTTTTGATGATTTCGCCATTGGATGAAATGCAAATGCCTATACTTGCATGCCCAGGGTTGCCTTTGGACGCACCATCAATATTCAGTGTTACTGCGGTCAAACGGCGACCTCTTCTTCTTCTTTCCAAACCAAAATGCGCCCGCAGTTTTCGCATCTCATGATATTGTCGCAACGCCGGGCTTCAACCGTGCGCTGTGGAGACAATTGACGAAAGCATCCTCCGCAAGCCCCTTTTTTGATCACCACGATGGCCAAACCCCCTTTGACCATCTTGCGAATGCGGTTGTACATGCCCAAAGACCGTCGTTCGACATGAGATTCTATGGCATCGCGTTTTGCTACCCAGCCTTTCACATTGGCTTCAACAGAGTGAAGTTGACTGGTTAATTCGCCAATTTGCGATTGCCGTGTTTTTTCTTTTTCCTGATAGTGGGTTTTGTCTTCAGCCACTTTGGCTTTGAGATCGTCACTTGTTTGGAAGCTTTCAATAATGGCCGATTCGTGTTGGCTTTTGCGGTTTTGAAGGGTCTCTATTTCGAGTTGCAAAGCATCGTATTCTTTGTTGGTTTGGACTTCGTAGAGGCGATCTTGATGTTTTTTTAAATCTGCTTCAATGGCCTCTAAGTCGCGTTCCAATGCCCTGTGGTTTTTTTCAATATCTTCTGATTGCTGTTGTTTGGCCTCAAGCAAATCTTTAGCCGTTTGCAATTCTTTTTGCAGGTGTTGAATTTCACCTGGGAAATCCATCTGCGACTGTAGAAGCGTATGAATTTCTTTATCAATTTCTTGCAGTTCCAGCAACTTATACAAACTTTCTTTCATGCGCAGAATCTCCTTAAGAGAAGGGGCGATAGCCAAGACAAAAAGAAAGGTGCACCCGATAGGGATGCACCTTTCCGTTTGCAGCTAACCTGCGATTTTATTGATCCTTCGGCAGATGGCTGAAGGGACATTAAAATGGTGGGCGATACTGGGCTCGAACCAGTGACCTCTGGTATGTGAAACCAGCACTCTAACCAACTGAGCTAATCGCCCAAAAGCTTCGGCAAAACGCGACACCCCTAAAGGGTGGTTGCTCATATTTTTCATAAGCGATAAAGTCTGTTTAAATCCCAAACGACGTTGCCATAATAAACAAAAGTCATTCCTTGATGTCAAGCCTCAAGTACATCCCACCCCTTCACGGGTCGCAAATTGTTTAAACAACAACCTGGCGTGGTGTCGGTGGGGTATTGACCGGGCATTCGGGCTTGTGTCCATTGAGCACTCGCACGATATCGGCTGCAACCATGGCCATTTTTTGGGCAGATTCCTGGGAATGTCCCGAATAATGAGGAGATACCAGCACGTTATCCAGTGTGAGCAGCGGATTGTTTATGGCAACGGGTTCTTGCTCAAAAACATCAATGACAGCACCTGCAATTTGGCCACTTTGGAGAGCTTCTAATAGCGCAGTTTCGTCAAGGACCGGGCCACGGCTACAATTGACAACGATGGCATTGGATTTCATGCGAGCAAAAGCGTCTTTGTTCAGCAAATGGTATGTGTTGTCAAGTAAAGGGACATTGAGGCT
>CAXNEV010000134.1:0-8746 GCA_964200925.1 Candidatus Latescibacterota bacterium
GATGCGTTCGGCCAGGTCGTGAAAGGCGGCCGCCAGATCGGTGTCGGCCCCTTCGGGTTTTGTTTTTTGCAAGGTGCTTAACAGCGCATGGAGGTGGCTGCTTACGGATCGCGGGGGCAAAAAGGTTTGAATATTTTTGTCAAAAGTAACCAGACCAACGGCATCGCGCTGGCGCAGCATGAGGTGTGACAGGGCTGCTGCTGTATAGGCGGCATATTGGAATTTGGTGAGTGGCCCAGAACCATAGACCATTGAGGCGCTGGCGTCGAGCAGCAGATAGGCTTTGAGGTTGGTTTCTTCTTCGTATTGTTTGACATAGAGGCGGTCGGTTTTGCCAAAGACTTTCCAGTCGAGGTCGCGCAGGGCATCACCGGGCATATATTGTCGGTATTCGGAAAATTCGACAGAAAACCCATGATAAGGGCTCTGGTGCAACCCGGTGATGAAGCCTTCGACCACCAGCCGGGCAACAATGTCGAGGCGCGACAGGCGGGAGACCACTTCGGGTTTGAGATAGTCTTGAGAGGTTGGCATAGGTAAAGTGAAAGAACGTTGGAATGTTAGAACGTTAAAATCTTGAAAATCAGGTGACTGCGGCTCTGGTAGTATGGGATGGAACGTTGGAACGTTAACATCTTGTAAACCATGCAACTGCGATTCTGGTGGTGTGGTGTGCAAACGTGCAACGCGCTTTTCTGGTGGCTTATGCTTTTTGCTCTTTTAACAGACGATTGATCAGGTCAACGGCGGAGACGCCTTCGGCTTCGGCATTAAAACTGGTGACCAGTCGGTGGCGCAAAACAGGTGTGGCCACAAACCGCACGTCGTCGATAGAGGCAGCATAACGGCCTTCGAGCACGGCGCGTGTCTTAGCGCCCAGAATGAGGCATTGTGAGGCACGCGGGCCAGCCCCCCAACTGAGCATATGTTTGATGTATTCGGGTGCATCGGGGCTGTTTGGGCGCGTTTTGCGAACCAAGCGCACGGCATAATCAATAACGTGATCGGCCACGGGTACTTTGCGAATGAGGTGTTGAAGGGCAACAATTTGTTGGGCGTCCAATACAGGGGCCACATCTTGTTTTTGTGTTCCGGTGGTGGTTTTGACAATTTCTTTTTCTTCGGCTTCAGAAGGATAGTCGATCCAGAGATTAAAGATAAAACGGTCTAACTGGGCCTCTGGCAATGGGTAGGTACCTTCCTGTTCGATGGGGTTTTGTGTGGCCAGCACAAAAAACGGCTCTTCCAATTGAAAGGTTTCACCGCCTGTGGTCACTTCGTGTTCTTGCATGGCCTGCAACAGGGCCGCCTGCGTTTTGGGAGGGGTGCGGTTGATTTCGTCGGCCAGAATGATGTTGGCAAAAATGGGGCCTTTGACAAAGCGAAATAGTTTGCGTCCTGTGGCCTGGTCTTCTTCGAGCACTTCAGTACCGGTAATGTCAGAAGGCATGAGATCGGGGGTAAACTGAATTCGGCTAAATGACAGATTGAGGGCTTTGGACAGCGTGCTGATCAACAGGGTTTTGGCCAGGCCGGGCACCCCCACCAACAGGCAGTGACCGCCGCACAAAAGTGCGATGAGCAATTGATCGACAATGTCTTTTTGTCCAACGATGACTTTGCCAATTTCGCCAACCAGCTGGCTGTAGGCTGTTTTGAGATGTTCAACCGCTTTTAAATCTTCATGGGTGGGATCAGACATGAGGTTCCTCAATGGGTATGGAGTATGGTTGTTTGAGCGAAAATTTAAATTCTTACGTTTTTTGTTTTTCTTTTTTGGCCGCTGGAAAAAGGATGTTGTTTAAAATGAGGCGATAACCGGGAGAATTTTTGTGCAGCGCCAGTTGTGTCGGTGGGTCGTTGACAAAATGCTGATAATCTTCGGGGTCGTGGCCAGCGTAAAATGTGAAGGTGCCGCGCCCAACGCCGCCGTGAATGTATTTGACCTGATCTGAACCGGGCAGGTTGCCCAGAATGATGATATTTTTTTTGATTTTATTTTTGTTGAAGGCTGTGGTTTGGCCCAAAAATCCACTGATAATGGGCGTGTGGTTTTGGGTGAGCATGGTGGGTACCGGATCGTATTTGGCTGAAAATTCAAAGAGCGTAAACGCATCGGTGTCGGCATTGTGTATCTGGTTGAGTTCGGTGGGTGAGATGTCGATATCGGAATGTTCGTATTCCATGGGGTCGGTGACAAGGGTGAAATTTTCAAAAGCCATGGTGCGGGAAAAATCGAGTTTTTGTTGTGCCTGTGGGTCCATGCCATCGCCATCATAAACGCTGTCCACAATGTCGATGCTCTGTGCGGACAGGGCAATATCAAACGTATCGGTTGCCGAACACATGGCAAAAAGAAACCCGCCGTCCTGGATGTAGTTGAATATCGAAAGGGCGACAGCGCCTTTGAATTGCGATACTTTTGCATATCCCAGTTTGTGCGATAGGGTTTCAAAGGTAGCCTGTTGTTGGCGATACCACAACTGGGTGCCGTTGCTGCGATAAAATTTGCCATATTGGCCGGTGAAATCTTCGTGGTGCAAATGCAGCCAATCGTAATCTTCCAGTTTGCCCGATAACACCTCTTCGTCCCACAGGGTGTCGTATGGAATTTCGGCATAGGTTAAAGCCAGCGTGACAGCGTCGTCCCAGGGTTGTTTGCTGGGGGGGGTATAAACGGCGATTTTGGGGGCTTTTTCCAGGTGCATCCGATTCATGTTTTCGGCGTCGATTTCGGCATAAATGCGGGCGGCATCACCACCTGAGATGCGCTGAAAAGAGACGGCGCGCACGCGTGCTTCAAGGGCAATGGCCTCATCGTAGTCCATGAAAAATGAGCCGCCTTTGTAATTGAGCAGCCATTCTATTTCCATGCCCTTTTGCAATGTCCAGTAGGCGATGCCATAGGCTTTGAGGTGATCGGCCTGTGACAGGTCCATGGGAATGAGCAATTTGTCGGCACGGGTGGGAAGGGCGGTGGATATGAGGAACAGAGAGATAAAAAAGAAATACCATGGCATGATGCGCCGGGGGCTAATCAAAGATATCCATTTATGGATTTGTGCCTTCGGCGATTTACTTTTCTTGCGCGCCCAAGAAAAGTAAACAAAAGAAGGGCGCCCCTCAAGCGCCGGGGGGGCTGATTTTCCGCGAATATCTTCAGGGGATGCACATGATGAGATGGCCTGCCACCGTTGAAGGTGTTTTGGGATGTGTTGCAAAACGGAATGGGCGCGGAAAATCGCGGGTGTTCCGAGTGCGGATTGATGGTTTTGTTCGATGCTTTTTTTGTTCTGCATGCCCATGCTCATCCCGCTTCCTTTTTTGATTCCAATTCCCGAATTTTTTGCTGAATGATGCGCAGGCGCTCCCTGACCAGGTCGGCTTCGAGGCTAAGTGGATAATCCGTCAAAACGGTTTCATAAGCCTTTTTTGCATCGCCATATTGCCCGAGTTTCAGATCGTAAATGCGTGCCATAGCCATTTGTGCGCCGGGGCAAAAGGGGCTCCAGGGCATGTTGGCAATGACCTGTCGATAGGTTTGAATGGCCTGTGAAAATTGTTCGAGGGTTTCTTGCAATTGGGCCTGGAGAAATTGCGTGCGATCTTCCAAAAAAGAACCCGAATGGTTTTGTTGAAATATGTGCAGGGCTTTGAGTGCCTCTTCGGGTTTGTGTTGACGGGTTTTTAACAGGATATGGGCAAAATCTTTTAACAGAGCCGGATTGGACTGCTGTCCATCTTGTATCAATGCGGCCAGATCAATAGCATCGTTGGTGACATCTGTGTTGGGTTCTGATACAAGCAGGGTTTTGAGCATGATCTGTGCGGTATCGATTTGCCCGGTTAAAAATTGCAATTCAATGAGATGGTAGCGGGCCTGGCTGGCTTCGGGGCCATTGGGGCGTTCGGCCAGAATATTTGTCCATGCCTGTTGGGCCTGGTCAAATTGACTGTTTTGCAAATGCCCTTCGGCCAGTTCAAACAGCGCGCGATATCGCCAGGGCGTTTTGCGATTGGATCGGATCAGATCTTTCAGCGTTTGTTGTGAGGCCTCCGGGTTTTTGTCGATCTGGCGTTGCAACAGGGATAGAAAAAAACGCGCTTCATCAACTTCCGATTGCTGTGCATAACGATCGATCAGGATGTTGTAATGGGTTTTGGCCATTTCAGGCTGGTGCAAGGCTTCGCTGGTGTGGGCCAATCCCAGCAGCACGCGAACTTGCACGTCGGGGCGGTTGGTGCGTTCTTGAATGGCCAGATAGGCTTTTTGTGCGGTGGCAAAATTGTCGGTTTCAAGGGCGTGCTGTGCGATGCGAAACAGATAGTTCCAAATGTTTTCGGGCAGGCTTGAGGTTTCGAGCAATAATGATAATGCAGGCGCATCGGCATTGGCAGACAGGGCGTATTCGATAAACAACCCGATGCGTGTGTAATCGCCGGGATGGGTGCGCACTTCGCTGGATAGGATGCCCAAAATGGCATCTTGCTGATCACCAGCCTGGCCAAAATCGCGCAATCGGGCTTCAACAATGGGGCGGTATTGCGGACGTTGTGAAAGCAGGTTGAGATATTCGCGCACAGCCATGTCATAACGGGCCTGGCGTTCGGCAATTTCTGCCATTTCCTGGGCAAAAAGACCGGGATTTTTTAAAAATAAGCGGCCCTGCCGGTAGATATCGGCGGCACGCACATCGACGTTGTGTTTGCGAAAGTTATCAGCAACAAGCGCAAAGGCATTGGCACTTTTGTCGTATTCAAAAATGCGTTGCCATTCCACATAGGCCGAATCGGGTTTGCCCAAATTGATCCAGGCATCTCCTAAACGCATTCTTGCCACCAGGTCTTTTGGAAAACTTTCAAGGTACACGCTCAGCATTTTGACTGTTTCTGCATGGTTTCCGATGCGCGTGAGCAACAAGGTCATTTGCATCACAATGTCGGATCTTGTGGGATAGTGTGCATAGGCGTTGCTATAAAGTTTTAACGCCTCCTCCAGTTTGTTTTGGGCTTCAAACATGCTCGCCTGTTTCAACTGGGCTTCGAGTTGTTGCAATGTCATTTTTTGCGCACTGACCGGGCAAACAAAACAGGACATAACGATCAGGCAGAATAGGGCAACGGCTTTAAAAAAATGAAAGGTCATTATTTGGTTTCTGATGGTTTGATGGCATCGTTCATGAGGGCTTCAAAATAGCGGCGTATCATGGTCTGATATTCGGCAGAATACCCTTCTTTGAGGGCGTCGCGCAAATAGCGACGCAGCGGGTTATCGGCTTCGCCCAGATCGTTTGGCAAAGATCCCGGACCGCGATAGGATACATTGTCACCCGTTTGAGATTCGCGCTGGCGACTCTTGCCGCGCTGGCGCATGGATTTTTGGGCATCGAGCATACGCGATAAAATGTCTTGCTGCCGGTTGAGGGTTTCGGGTGTGATCTGGCGCTGGCGCAGTTCTTTTACGGTTTCTTCCATATCCCCTGAAATTTTGCCCATATCCCCCATGGCCTGTTTGCGCTGTTGTGCCAACTTCTGGCGCAGGGCATTCAGAGCTTGCTGAATGGCTTGCTGGCGAGCGGCCATTTGCTCCCACCCCGGCTGGTTGCCCATTCCTGGTTGAGGGTTGCCAAACATGCTCTGCATTTGTGCATTGACATCGCCCTGTTGTTCGGACAATTGGGCCATTTGTTGCATCATTTCGTCAAACCCGGTGCCCGAAGCAGAAGCGGACATTTGCCCAAGTGCATTTTGAATCATCATGGCGGCATTGTTCAGGGCACCCATGGCTTCTCTGGATTGTTGTGCCGCACTCTGAGAATTGCCATTGTTGAGATGGCCGGCGGCTTCTTCCATGTGTTTGAGCGCTTTTCCCAGGGCGGCTTCGGTTTGTGGAGGCACAAAAAAACTCTGTTGTGCGGCATCTAAGATGCGCTGTGCCATGCGGTTTGCACTGCTCATGGTGCGCGCCTGTTCCAGCGCCAACGGGGCGGCTTCTTCGCGATTTCTTGCCCCGTCGGCCTTGATGGCGGTTTGTTCTTGCGCGCGCGATAAAGACAGCAAATCGTGCAAAACGCGTTTGAGTTCCCGGGTCATTTCCGTTTTCTGGTTCTTGAGAAATTTTTGCTGTGCCTGTTGCATGTGTTGTGCCAATTTTTGCAAATCTTCAGACAGTTCCCGGCTGTTGTTGTGCGCTTGTTCGCGTTTGCCTGCCGACATATTCTGTTGTGCCTGCGCCATGCGTTTGGTCAAATTTTGTTGTTGCATGGCTTCTGATAAGGCTTGGAGATCCTGCGAGGTTGTTTCGGGCATTTGTTCGGCGGCTTTTTGAAGCTCCTGTTGAAACTGTTCGGTGTTTTGGGCAATTTGCGACTCGCGACGGGCGAGGTCTTCAAGGGGTGTTTTTTGATTGAGATCAGAAGATACCTGGTTTTGTTCTTTGGCAAGGGCGTGCAATTTTTGATTGAGGGCATCTAAGGTTTGTTCTTGTTGTACGCGCTGCAATAGGGCAATGGTGCGGTCCAAGGTGCGCTGAAATTGGTCGCGCTCTTGCTGAAAGGCTTCAAGGGCCTGTCGCACCTGTTCTGAATCGGCTGTTTTCATGGCTTCTTGCAACTTCTCCATGGCCTTTTGCAGTTCGGGGGTTTGAATTTGTGACAGCAGATTTTGAATTTCCTGCAATTTTTCCAGGGTTTCGTTTTGAAGCAGGCCACTTTGTTCAAGGCGGTCGAGCGTTTGTTCGAGTTTTTCAGCCGTGGTTTCGAGTTTTTCAGCCAACTGCTGCTGGGTTTGTATGGCCTCTTCGAGTTCCTGTTTTTCCTGCCAGTCCAATGTTTCGCTTTTGATCAGATCCCTTTTTAATGCGTCTATTTTTTCGCGCAAGGTTTCACTTTGGGTGTGTACCTCGGCCATTTCTTCGAGGCTTTCGCGCTGGGCGCGTTCGGCTTCCTGGTGGATTTCAAACAGGCTGGGAAACCGAATGACATATTGGGCGGTTTCGCCGATGTTGGGCGCAGGGTTGTTGTCGTAGGCCCGCACGCGATAGGTGATCTGGTCACCGGGCAACAGGTCAAATGCGGACATATCCCACAGGTGGGATATGCCCATTTCTTTTTGGCGGGTTGCAACGGCAATGGGCAGCACCTGATCAACGGTTTCATCGTTGAGGTGATAACGCACTTCCAATTTTGCAATGCCATAATCATCAAAGGCTTCAATGGCCAGTTCGACCTGCATGGTTTTGTCCAGTTCGGAATCGGCACCGGGGTGCAACAATCGCACATCGGGGGCCAAATCGGGCAGGGCCACCATGCGATATTCAACCGGATCGCGATTGGAAATCATGTTGAGATCTCGCAGTCCAACGGTATAACGCACATCCGATGTGACAACAAATTGGGCTGTGGCCATGTTTTTGTTGACCTGTGCGGTTTGTGGGGTGTTGCCAACATTGAGCCACGCGGCATCCAGGTTCTGGCTGGTTTCAATTTGCAGGGAAACAGATGTGCCCACAGGCACCACAATGTCTCCGCCGGGTTGATCGGGCCGGTCGGGCAGACCGGTGTGTGCGGGAAAGTGATCGGTGTGGGTGATGCGGGCAATAACAGGCCGGGCAAGCACGGTGAGTTCATAAAGAGGTGTTTGGGCATCGTGTGCTTGCAGGCGATATGAAAAAGATCGCACAACAGACGGGAAGTGATGGGTTGCGGTATCTTGCCGGACATTCAGCAACAGGGGCGTCCAGATGTCAACCCCCTGTTCTTGAATGTAGAGGTGCGCCTGAAGGGGGACAATGCCGGACAGGTGGGCCGAAATTTCAAAAGGTTCACCCGCGATCACTTCGGCGTTGCCGGGAGAAAGCGCGATGCGAGTTTCAGATGGGCGTTCAAATGCGGTTTGAGGGTGTGACAGGCGATAAAACGCGCCGCCAAGGGCTGTGGGCCAAACGATGTAACAAACCAAACCAAACAAACATAAAACACAGGCCACACCTGCCATGCGCATGGGGCGATGTTTTTGGATTAATGTTTCAATATTGCGCGTTTGGATTTCCTGATTGGCGCGCAAAACGCTTGCTTCAATCAGTGCGGTTGATTGTCCGGAATTGTTGCGATTGTTCCAGAGTTGAAGGGCGCTGATCACCTGTTGTTGCAAGCCACCAAAATGGGTTTCAACACGCAGGGCAAAGGCTTCGAGGTTTGGGGCGATCAAAAAAGGATATAACGCATAACGCACAATTAATCCAATGATAATGAGCGCAAACAAACTTTCTATGACCATTTTGAAAACCGGACGCAAATAAAAAACCGCTTCGACAACCATAAACCCCAGCCCCACACCCATTGTGATGGCCCATATGAGGGCCAATCCATATCCCAGATTGTACAGGTTTTCTTTGCGGCGCAACTGTAACAGGCGCGCAACAATGTTTTGATAGGCAGATTGTGGGGTCATGAAAAACCGTTAGAACGTTGCACGTTTGGAACGTTTAACGTGCAACGCGATTTAATGTGAAAGGGCCCAGACGATGATGTTGGTGCCCATTTTTAAGGCTTCTTCGCGTTTTTCCTGGGGATCGCCATGAACGTCGGGATCGTCCCAACCGTCGGCAATATCGCTGCTGTAATTGTAAAAAACCACCAGTCGTCCTTCGTGAAACAACCCCAGGGCCTGTGGCGGTTCGTTGTCGTGTGCATGTATTTTGGGCAGGCCATTTGGGAAAAAAAAGGGCGATTTGAAAAGGTCGAAG
>CAXNEV010000135.1:0-8744 GCA_964200925.1 Candidatus Latescibacterota bacterium
TTCATCGTATCACTCCTTTTTGAACGTTCCGAGATGATTGTATGGGAACGATCTTTTTTGCAAAAACAAAACAGGCCGTTTTCGCGAGGAAAACGGCCTGTTTGCGTCTTTTTAACGCCGAACAGATCTTCCGCCCTCCCTACGCTGGCATTACCCAGATCAGGTTCACAGGGTATCATCTCAGCCTTTCGGCACCCCTATGCGGATCGTAACTCTTTATGATTGTATTTTGCTGCTACCTGAGTCAAATTAACCAAAAAGCGCGTTGAACGTCAAGAGGGTTAATTTTTTTATCTATACACCGGCGCGATTTCAAACACGCGGTCAAACCCGGCGGCCATGGCCATTTGTTTGTAAAATTGCGGCGATTGAGCCAGATAGGCCGTGGTGTTAAAATAAGGAAGCTCAAACAGTTCGGCTCGCGATTCACTGGCACTTCCCATAAGTTTGGGCGAGTGCATTTCAATAAAATTTTCCAGATGCCAAAAATCGCGCATGGCTTTTTCTGCCGTGGTCTGGATTTCAAAAATGAGCCGGTTTTGTGGGACGCGCAAATCCAGATGGCGCTGATCGAGGCGATGTTCAATGCCCGATGGTTTTTCGGGAAACGGGTCAAATGGCAGCGGCGTTTTTGCCCGGTTGTGAATGAGGAGTTCTGTGAGTTGTATTTCAATGCCTCCCAGACGGACATTGGGGTTTTGAATGACTGTGCCCGTAATCGAAACAGCAGACTCGCGTGTGAGCGTCGAGACCCGTTCCGATAGTTCAGGGTAGGGCTGCTTTTCATGAACGCATTGCACAAGACCGTTTCGGTTGCGCAAAATGAGAAATTGCATGTGCTTTTGATCGCGCAAGGTGTGAACCCAACCGTTTAAGGTGACAGTTTGACCAATGTGTTTGTGAAGTTCTGTGATAAATACCATGTTGTTTCCTTTCATAAAACCAATTAAAAAAGCAACCTGCCGATTTTCCGCGCGATTCCGTTTCGCAACGAATTGCAAAACGTCTCCATCGCTGGCAGGCCATCTTATTGTGAGCATCCATTAATGAAATTCGCGGAAAATCAGCCTTCCCGGCGCTTGAGGGAACGACTTTTTGCCTACTTTTTGGTCATTCAAAAAGTAGGTCGCCGAAGGCAAAAAATGATCAAACCCTATTCAATGATGCTGTTTTCCTCCCATAAAAAAAGCCCGTTGTCGCATAGATTCGACAACGGGCACTTGCATTTTGGCATAAAACGACCTATGCCGGTCCAGCCCGTTGCCGGATCGGGTTATTGTCGTCGTTATGATTGATGGCGCAAATGGTTGATGTGTAAAGATAGGTTTGTGTCATGAGTGTGGTTCCAAATAAATGATGAATTTTAAAAAATAATCCCATAAAAAGGATTCGACACACCTGTCTTCAACCCCATCAAATAGACCATCGGTAGCCCGACGCAGGAGGGCTTTTTAATTTGAGCGAGGGGATTTATCCCTTCGCAATGTTTGAGGTGATTTCCGAAATATTTTTCAATGGACATCCTCTGTTTATAAAACCTTGTTGCGATGCAAACAATAAAGCGACAGAATGCCTGTAAACAAAAAGGTCAATCCTGCAATGAAAAAGGCTGTGCCCAACGAATAGGTATCGTTAACCCAACCGAGAATGGGGCCAAGAATCACAAACATCAAACGACCAATGAGATTTTTAACTGAAAGCACTGTGGCGCGAATGTCTGACGTGACCAGGCGATTGATATAATCGTTGAGCACCGGGCCATTGATGCCGCGCACAAGATAAAAAATGAAGATAATCGGAACAGCCCAGAGCGTTTGAAACTGGCTCAGCAACAGGTATGCTGATGATGATAACAAAATGAGCGATATCAGCGATTTTTTGCGCCCAAGCAAATGTTCCACGCGATAAGCAATAAGTGCAAAAAAGCCCACTGAAAATTGCAACACCGCCCATGAAAGGCCAAAATAGCGCAGCGGCAAATCGGCGGCCTGCAAATAGGGTTGAACAAACCAGACAATGGTAAAGGTGGATAATCCAACCAGTGATGAATAAAGAACGAGCCACTTAATTTCGGCATGGCCATGCAAGGTATAATGCACAATGCGCCATATATTTTTAAAACTGCTTTCCTGGGTCTCCAATTTGTGCCGCGAGGGTTCTGTCAGCGTCAGCGCAACGGGAACACAAAGAATTGCCAAAACCGCTTCAACATAAAGCGGGGTGCGCAAACTGATCAGTGCAAGTTCTCCTCCGATAATGGCCGCAAAACCTTCAGAAAAATTGGCCACAGAACCCAGCCTGCCCGCATATTTTTTAAAATGCTCGTCCTGTTGGAGTTCAAAAAGCGTGTCGTATAAAAGCGCGGTATCCGCACCAGAAATCAAACTGCCGCCAATGCCAAGCAACATTTCAACCAGTAAAAATTCGGTGAAGGTGTGTGCATAGGCATAAAAGCAAAAACCCACAGCGCCAAAAGCGCTGCCAAGCACGAGGGTAAATTTGCGCCCGATCACATCAGCCACATACCCGGAAGGCACCTCAAACACAATGATGACCGTTGAAAACGCAGCCTGCAAAAACAGAATTTGCTGCATATCCAGCCCGTTTTCCTGAAAAAAAGGAATGATCACGGGCATAATCAGCAACATCCAGCGCAGGGCCTGAAGCGTATAGAGCTTCCAGATATTGGGGTGGAGGAAAAGGAACATATTTTTAAACTCAATATCCCGCTGCCAGACCGTCTTTGCGCCAATCGGAAGCCCCGCAATACCCGTCGCCGAGTTTGTAAATAAGTTGCCCACCGCCAAAGCGCGATTCGTGCATGACCTGCACGTTGTGACCTCGCAACCGTAAGTCATCGATGACAGCCGGTGACATGCCCGATTCCACACCCACGAGATTGCCATCAAAAACCTGCCAGCGCGGCGCATCACATGCGGCCTGTGGGTTTTGATGATAATCGAACAAACGAATCATCATTTGGGCATGGCCTTGCGGTTGCATGGGGCCGCCCATCACGCCATAACTCATCACGGGTTTGCCATCTTTTGTTGTGAAGGCGGGAATGATGGTGTGATAGGGACGTTTGCTGCCACCCACCTGATTGGGGTGCCCGTCTTCCAGCACAAAACCCGCACCGCGATTTTGCATGCTAATGCCTGTATCGGGCACCACCACACCGGAGCCAAATCCCATATAGTTGGATTGAATGTAGGAAATCATCATGCCATTTTCATCGGCCGCTGTGAGATACACCGTTTCGCCGGGACCGGGTTTGCCAAAGGTGGGAAGTTGGGCTTTTTTTAAATCGATCAATTTGGCGCGTGTTGATAAATATGCCGGATTGAGCAACTGGCTGTATTCAATGTCGCGTGTTGCCGGATCAGAAACATACCGATACGCATCGGCATAGGCGAACTTCATGGCTTCCAACTGTACATGGATGCTATCGGCCGAATCAACAGGATGTGATGCAAGATCGATATTTTCGAGTATTCCCAGCATCAGCAAAGCCGCAATGCCCTGGCCGTTGGGCGGAATTTCATGCAAGGTATAACCGCGATACATGGTCTGAATGGGTTCCACCCAATCGGCTTTGTGTGCGGCAAGGTCTTCTGCCGTCATGGCCCCGTCCGTATTTTTGGCATGCGCGGCAATTTTTTGGGCCAGAGCACCGCGATAAAACGATTCGCCTCTGGTGGCGGCAATATCTTCCAGTGTGCGGGCCTGTGCTTCAAAACGGAATGTTTCTCCCACAAATGGCGCACGGCCATTGGGCATAAAAGCAGCACGAAAATCTGATGAATTGCCCAGTGCCTGCACAGCGGCTTCCCATGATCTGGCCACAACAGGCGGTACAATCCATCCGTGTCGGGCATAACAAATGGCAGGTTCAAACAGATCTTCAAAAGGCAATTTGCCAAACCGTTCGGAAAGCGCGGCCCATGCCGAAACACATCCCGGCACCGTAACGGCATCCCACCCGCGCTGGGGCATGGTTTTGTGTTTGGCAAAATATTTGGGCGACCATGTTTTGGGCGACCGACCCGAAGCATTGAGGCCATGCAATTTTTGTCCATCCCACAAAATGGCAAAGGCATCGCTGCCAATGCCGTTCATCGTGGGTTCAACCACTGTAAGGGCGATGGCCGTGGCAAGGGCAGCATCAACCGCATTGCCCCCCTTTTGCAACATCGACAAGCCGGCCTGCGCCGCCAAAGGCTGAGAGCTGCAAACCATTTTGCGGGCAAACACGGGCATGCGCTGTGACGGATAGGGGAAATTCCAGGAAAGTGACATGTGGTGCTCCTATAAAAAATTTGAATTTTGAAATCAAGCCTTTACATAAGGGTTTATCACATCTTTACAGGATATATATACCCTCAATGCACACGATCAACAAGCATTCAAGACATCAGTGATTTTCCGCGCGATTCCGTTTCGCAACACATTGCAAAACGCCTCCATCGTAAAACAGGCCATCTAATTGTAAGCATCCTGTGAGAATATTCGCGGAAAATCAGCCCTCCCGGCGCTTGAGGGAACGACTTTTTGCCTACTTTTTGGTCGTTCAAAAAGTAGGTCGCCGAAGGCATACAAAAATGTGATAAAAGATAAGTTTGGAAAAAAAGGGATTTTCAACTCTATGAGATTTTCGCAAATGACTGATATATCCAATTTTTTTGTTCACAAACTTATCAGATTACACAACCTCCTGTCCGGGCCGCAAGATCCAGGCCTGCGGATGATGGGTAAATCCAATGTGTGGATAGTATTTTTCAGCCGCAGGTGCGGATAATAAAATAAGCGTGGCCGTGGGTTCGAGTTCGGCCTGCGTGATGCGAATGAGTTCTTTTCCAATACCTTTGCGCTGATGTGATAGGCGCACCGCAAGATCTGACAGATACGCGCAATAGTGAAAATCTGTAACGGTGCGGGCAATACCCACCAAAAGATCGTTTTCCCATGCGGTGACGGGGAGATTGGCATTTTGAATCATGCCGGCCATACAGGTGCGGTTGTCAACAGGACGGCGCTCGCCTAACGTGGAGGCGCGATAGAGGTCGATAACGGCATCAATATCCAGCTTGTTGCCAATGCGGTAGGTGATTTCGGTCATTAAAGGGTCCTATTAAGAGCGTTGCGGTTTGAGTTCGTTTATTGCCATGAAATGAAGCGGCAACGTTCATGCCGATATGGGTTGTATTTGTTCCTTTTGACGTTGAACATGGCGAAAGAATGTGAGTGCAATAATCCCTGTGTATGCACATGGGTAAAATAGGGTTCATACAACCAGAACCCAACACGAGCAGCAAATCCCATGAGGCAGGCCAAACATACCGTCCATAATATTCGCGAAATTTTATCGGCGATGGCCCCGGTGGGCACTTCAAAAAGCACCACAGAAAAAGCCGAGATGGATTGCAACCACATGATTTCGGTGTAGCTCAATCCTTTCCAGCGCAAATAGGGCATCAGCACAGGGCCAATGATGAGCATGCCAAAAAAAAGCGGTAAAACATGTAGGTGCGAATGTTGTGTTCGTAAGTCATTTTATGATCCAACAAAAAAGCCCGTTGAAGCATTGGCTTCAACGGGCTTTCGTTTATGACGAAATGTAGATGTTAACGCATCACAAAAACCCGCCGAAGTTTGTCATCGTCCGTACCTTTGGCTTCTGAATTAATCAGATTGAGTCCGGCACCAAGACATACGTGACCATTAACGCGCACGCAAATCTGTGCGTTAAACATTGTGGCGGCGTTAAAATGGCGGGTTGACATGGTCACGTTGCGGGTTCCTTAGCAGATGAAATAACACATAAGTTGAAACAGAAGATAAGTTGGACAGAAGGCAAAGTCAAGCAGGTTTTTGGTTTGGTCTAAAAAAACAACTGATGGAGGTGTGATCAGACAGAAAACCAGCACTCAAGCATAAAAAATAGTGAATTTTGAAATCAGGCCCTCACATTTCTACAGTCATCATTCCCTTTTGTAAAGGGGATTTAAAGGGGATTTTCAGCCTCTGACGACTTTCGCGAATTGCTGATATATCCTTTTGCTCAAGAACTTAAAAAGGATAAAATACTTATCTGCGTCAATTGGAATGGGTATCGGTTTTCACATAACCCTGGGGCATGGTTTTATAGAAATTCACATTTGAAAAAGCACTTTGAACCTCTGTGCCCGTATTGTCGGAATCGGACATGAGGTAAATGCGCACAATTTCTCGGGGTTCTTCATCGGGATAAAACCGTTTGAAATCCTGATAGAGGTTGCGCGTTTCAAAAACCCAGGTGTTGCGCTTTTGGTCACCCGTTTCAGCCACAATGCGATACCATTTGAATTTGAGCACCCAGGGAATAACCGTGGTCACCTGCGAAAGGGCCGTTTCTTCTGGAATGGAATGTGTCCAGACATATGCCAGCTCGCGCAGTTCTTCTTTGTCATTAAAAAAGGTAATGCCAATTTTGGCCGCAAAATCATCGCTGTTTTTATTTATTTCGCCATACCTGTTGGCCAGGCCCCGATCATCAATTGTGGCATTGACCCGCCAGTGCCACGAAATATAGGGATAATCGGCTATGGAAATCAGTTGATCGGTTGCACCGGGCATTTTTTTAACCGTGGTTTCAAAATCGCGCGGAGGGCGCTCACAGCGCTGAATCCAATCCTGATTGCGATCTATAGGCAAAGGGCTTCCCGCACGGGTTGGCACCTGCCAGAAAAGTGCGGCCGCATGGTTGCTGTGAATGGCAAATGTGCCATTTTTTTGACTGGTTTGAACGGCTTCCCGGCAAAGTTTCCAATCGCGGCGAATCCAATCGGCATTCATATCCACAGAAATGGTCTCCTGAGCATCTGCTGTTAGGGTCAAACAATTGGCCAGGAAATAAAAAAGAAATATCCTCAATGGGATCATAATTCCTCTCAGCATGAGACCTGCATGTGTATTTCTTATTCACACATGTGGTCTGCTAACACAGTTTGGCAGGGATTTGTTATTCGTTTTCAGGTGAAACGATAAATAGCAATTTTTGTTCCTGTTCTGCGCATCGCGCCAGGTCATTAATTAAAGTGGTAGTATATCTGATGCAATGGCTTTTTTCAGGGTTAGAATTTTATGGAAAATTGTGGCTTCAACCGTTGACATGAGACGCTTGCGTGCTTAAATTCTTGCCCCCTTCCCGAACATTCCCCAATGTTTTGGTTCTTCTGCTGTATCCCCACAGATAGTTCTTACTTTTCCCAACGAACTTCCCTGTTATACGGAAGACGTATGTCTTTTCCGCTTGCCATGATAGAGGGCTCCTGATGAAGCTGCGAAAACACCAGGACGCATTTTATAAATTGTGTACAGACATTCGGTTGTACCGAGAAATTAAAAAAGTGATCATCAGCGCCACACCGGGGGGTGGAAAGAGTTTGATTCCAGTTATTGCGGCGGCCAGGTTGATTCCGGCAATGGCCGATAAAATTTGCTGGGTGGTGCCGCGTTTGGCGCTTCAAGAGCAGGGCGAACGGGCGTTTATGGATCCGTATTTTCGCGAGCAGTTGAAACATACCCACCAGGTGCGGGCCAGCACCAATGACGCCAATCCCAGTCGCGGTGTGGCAGGGTATGTAACGACGTATCAGGCGATTTCACAAAATCCGCAATTGCACGTACAGGAGTTTCACCGCAATCGCACCATTCTGGTTCTGGACGAACCCCATCACATTGAGGCCGAAGGCGTTTGGCACAAAGCCCTAAGGCCAATGGTGGAAAAGGCGGCTTTGCTGGTGCTGATGTCGGGCACGTTTGAGCGCAGTTCGGGCAATCGCATTGCGTTTTTGCCGTATTCAGAAGATGGCGAAGAAGCCGAGCCCGATTTGTTGGATGGGCCAGATACCCGCGTGATTGAATATACACGGGCCGACGCGCTGGCCGATCAGGCCATCATTCCATTGCACTTTCAGTATCTGGATGGGCGGGCACGCTGGATTGGCCGGGATGGAACGGAGAAAGAAATCGACAGTTTGGCCGAGGCCGGGCGCGATGCCAATGCGGCGATTTTTACGGCTCTGCACACCGATTATGCCTATGAGTTGTTGTCGGAATGTGTGGATCACTGGGTGCATTACAAACGGGTTAACCCTCGGTCAAAATTGCTGGTGGTGGCACCATCGATTACCAAAGCCAAAGACTATGCGGCCAAATTGGATGAAATGGGTGTGCTTTCAGAGGTGGCCACGAGTGACGAAGCACATAAGGCCGAGTTGGCCATTAAGCGGTTTAAGCGCCACGATGCCGAAAAGATCGATGTGCTGGTAACCGTGGCCATGGCATACGAGGGTCTGGATGTGCCAGCCATTACGCACATTGCGTGTTTGACGCATATTCGCAGTAGGCCCTGGATTGAGCAAATGGTGGCGCGTGCCTGTCGTGTGGACAGTCCGGCAGGGCCTTATGACATGTTATATGGATATGTGTTTTGCCCCGATGACCCGTTGTTGCACCATTGTATCAGCAAAATGCAACAGGAGCAGCGACCGTTTTTAAAAATGAAGGGGGAGGCCCAATTGTCCGTTGAACGCGCACCCTCCACACCGGGTGAAGAACGGATGATGGCGCTGGAGTCGGAGATGACACGCAGTCGGTCGCGCGATTTGGGCCAGGGTGAGGTGCGCGGATTGGATTATGGTGAAAATCAGATGTATCTTGGATTTATGAAGGAATATGGATTGGGCGGAAGCCCGGTGCAG
>CAXNEV010000136.1:0-8723 GCA_964200925.1 Candidatus Latescibacterota bacterium
GTTTTCCCAATTTATGGATTGATGGGAATCACTTCTCCAGGTGGGTGTTGAAAGGCTTCATACAATTTCATCAACTCTAATGCCGAAGCCAGGCACCCGCGTGAGGGATATCGATTTTCAAGCACACAGTTGGCAAATTCGATCACTTCAAACGCATATCCCAGCAAAAAAATCTGTTTGTTGTAAAGCTGTCCCAGCGACCATTCCGGCTCCCAGTAAATGGGTGCTTCATCATCCGATCCGATAAAATTGGTGGCCTGACCATACCCACCAGGGCCGCGCCCCCCTTTGCGATAATACGTCAGTTTTACCCCATTATCTACAACCACATTGGCCCCATTGCCCACCACTTCCACACGTTCCAGCGGAGATGTGCCCGATCGCCCGGCAGTAAAATGCAGAACACCTGTGGCCCCACTGACAAACTTCATCGACAAAATGCCGCCGCCATTGAAACTGCGCTCATAATAGACATGTTTGATTTTTCCCATCACATAATCGATAATGGAACCCGGATGCACCAGGTGATCGAGAAACCCCTTCATTTTACTGCTGGTTTCTAACACTTTATCATTTTCATCGGGAATGACCTGTGGGTACTTGACATAAATGGATGTGATCCCGCCAAATTCCGGGCGATCTGTAATTTCTTTCATGCGTTGGATGGCAGGGAAAAACGATTTTTTAAGCCCAACCAGCACAAATTTGCCCGTCTCTTTTTCCATCGCCATCATTTCTTCAATTTCTGCCACACTTGAGGCCGGCGGTTTTTCAATCCAGGCATGGCAGCCTGCCCGCATACAATCTATGGCCAAAGGCGGATAAAGCGGGTGATTGTTTTTGTCGTAGCCTGTGACAATAAACACCCCATCGAGTTCTTCTTTTTTCAACATGTCATGGTGATTGATATAATGCCGATGTGCCCCAAACTGCCGTGCAAACTGTTTGGCCCGGTCTTCGTTTAAATCGCATGTGGCAATCAAATCCACCGGTGCAAACTGAAATGTCGGATACACATTGCGAAAGGCGTGTCCGCCACACCCAATAAATCCCGCGCGAATTTTTTTCTCTCTGGCCATGGACTGGTTCCTTTCAACTGAACAACAGCTTGAGATAAAACAGCGGATTTGTCAGGTCTTTTTTGGGCACGGCATTGGCCATCATACCGCAAATGAGATCGCTGATCTTGTCGTTGTGGGCTGCTTTGTTAATGGTGAAGTTGAGCAGTGGCCGCCAGCGCCCCAAATGCTGCATGCGGGTACTCGTTTTTAACTCATCTCCAATGGCATCCCACAAGTGATCTTCGTATCGTTTTAAAAATCCAGCCGAAAAGTTCCGTGCCGCCATGGCCAATTCTGCTGTCTCAATGGCTACACGCGCCGAATAAAGTGCGTTGCCAATGCCTTCGCCAGTAAATGGATCAATTAATCCGGCCGCATCGCCCAACAACAAAAATCCATTGCCATAACTTTTGCGCCGTTTGCTGCCCACAGGCAAATTCCAACCCACGGGTTCTTCCAGCCGTTGTGCGTTCACAAACCGATGGGCAAACGGAGGTCGGCTGATGACCTTATTCAAAGCCATCTTAAGATCCACTCCTCGCCGTTTCATGTGATCGTGGCGCATGCCAATGCCCACATTGGCCTTTCCGTTTTCCAGCGGGAAAATCCAGAAATACCCCGGCAAAACCTCATCGACAAAATGCAACTCAATTTGATCGGTTAACTCTGTTACATGTGCATAATAACACCGCAGGGCCACCACCCAGTGGGAGGCATCGTGTTCATACAAGCCCGTTTTTCGCGCCACAATAGAATTGAACCCATCACATCCCAGCACCATCTGTCCACGAATATTCTTCTCTTCACCATTCAACATGCCCTGCACACCCACCACATGATCTTCGTCATAAATCATCTCTTTAACCGAAAACCCTTCATAACATGCTGCCACTTTTTGACGGGCTTCTTGAAATAAAAAATTGTCAAATACCTCTCGTCGAATGACATACCCCTCCATCGGCATGACCTGTCCGGTTAACAGATCGCGGTGGTCATATCGCCGCAAATCCACACGTGCTTTCACATGGTTTGGACTGCCAAACACCACTTCGCGAATGGTGGCCCCAGGCAATTGGGCCACGCGCTGGAGCAAGCCCAGTTCATGTAAAATGGAGATGGATGTGCCCGATAGTGCATCGCCGCAGATCTTGTCGCGCGGAAAGGTTGTTTTATCCAGCAGACAGGTTTTTAATCCCTTGCGATGGGCATACAATGCCGCTGTTGAACCAGCAGGCCCTGCGCCAACAATGATTAAATCGTAGGTTTCTGAAGCCATGGAAATCCCAGATATAAAGGGCAAGTAAGGTCGGGTTATAAAACGGCTTAAACAACATACTCCCGGACAGGATGGACATCAAGTGAACCAGGAATCAAAGGATACCCTGTTCATGTGCGACCGGGTCGCTGGGGAAAGGTGTCGATTACTGGATCAATTGCCCGTGCAAGAATTGTGGTCATGTCGGTTAATTCTTTGATGCGCTCAAGGATGTCCCGATTGGCCACATGCATTTGTGGGGTTCGGTCATTGCCAAATGCATCGCCTGTGGCATAGACAAATCGCGGAATGATCAGACATCGAAAATCCAGCATCAATGAATTGGCTATGTTCATCAGGGACATATAACTTGCCTGACCACCTGCGGCGCACAAAAATCCCACCAGTTTATATGTCCACGCCCGTCCGGTTAATTCAATGACATTTTTGGCCACCGCATTGGCATAATAATTGTAAATCGGTACGGACATCAAAACCGCCGATGATTTTTGTATGGCCGCTTTTAACTCTCCCACAAAAGGGTGATCGGACGCGCCGGGTTTTCCGCAAAAATCGAGATCGTGATTTCTCAGGTCATAAAACGACACATCCAAATTCTGCGCTTTCAAATTTTCTTCGGCCTGCCGGGCCAGCACATACGACCGGCTCATCGGGTGCAAGGAACAACTGATCACACAAACAGTCATAAGCTCTCCGGGGTTAGAATGGACTCGACAATATAAAGTGTCTGCTTGTGGAGAGCAATGATGAAGCGCAGTCTGGACTTGCTGAAAAAAGAAAAAAGGGATATTTTTATTAAAAACAAGATGGGTTTATATGATAAATATTCGGTTTTATATTGATCCAGAAACAGATTTCCCGCACATTTACAAACATAATGTCATAGAATCTGAGGTAGAAGATATATTGGTCAAATCTGGAGAAGACAGACCTGGACAAGATGGTTCTCGAATAGCTATCGGCCAAACGCAAGCAGGAAGGTATTTGCGCGTTATTTACGTTCCATATCCTGAACCCAACAGTGTTTTTGTCATTACCGCATATGAGTTGAAAGGCAAACCGCTCATGGCATATCGACGACGCATACGGAGATAACATGAAACATAATAAATTTCCCTCAGGTTGGAATGAAGATAGAGTTAAAAAATTATTGGCTCACTATGAAACTCAGTCAGAAGATGAAGCTATAGCGGAAGATGAAGCTGCGATTGAAGACCCGACGCATACGTTAATGGAAATTCCAAATAAACTGGTTCCCGTTGTTCGTGAACTTATTGCGCAAAATCAGTAAACCCTATTTTTTTACTAAAGTTTGGAAAACAAAAAGGGACGGCGAAAGCCGTCCCTTTTTCTCAAATTTTCTCACAAAAGGTTATCTCTCCTACAACAAATTGCTCGCAATATCTGCCAGTTCTGAACGTTCGCCTTTTTGCAGATTGATGTGCGCATACAGGGGCTGGCCTTTCATTTTTTCAATTAAATAACTCAACCCATTTGACTGGCTGTCGAGATAAGGGTGATCGATTTGAAAAATATCACCAGTCAACACAATCTTGGTGCCTTCTCCTGCCCGTGTGATGATTGTTTTAACCTCGTGCGGCGTGAGGTTTTGAGCTTCATCGACAATAAAAAACACCTTTACCAGACTGCGACCGCGAATGTAGGCCAGCGGTGAAATGACCAACTTTTCTTCTTCGAGAAACCGGGAAATGCGTTTGTTTTTGTCGTCGCCTTCGGAATACTGATTTTGTATGACGCTTAAATTGTCGTACAAGGGCTGCATATAGGGGTCGAGTTTGGAGTGTATGTCACCGGGCAAATACCCAATGTCTTTGTTGCTCAATGGCACCACGGGACGGGCCATATAGATTTGCCGATAATACCGCCGCCGGTGAAGAGCGGCGGCCAATGCCAACAAGGTTTTACCTGTGCCGGCTTTGCCCGAAATGGTCACCAGTTGAATATCGGGATTCATCAGCGCATTGAGCGCAAATATCTGTTCGGCATTTCGCGGCACAATGCCATAGGCTTCTACTTTATCTACCCGCTGAATAATTTCGTGCGCAGAATCGTAGATTCCCAGTGCGGAACTTTTGCCATTGCGCAAAATCACATATTCATTGGGCAACATGGGATGGGCAAATGGAAAAGCCGATGGCACAAATTCAAAGGGCACCTGATACATTTGCTGAATGAGTTCTGACGGAATGTGCTCTTCTGTGCGATAGCCTGTATAAAGCGCCGACAAATCTTTAACCTGATCACTTTTGTAATCTTGTGCCACCAACCCAATGGATTTGGCTTTCAGGCGCAAATTGACATCTTTGGTGACCAGAATCACTTCTCTTGAGCCATTTTCTTTCCACAGATGATAGGCCATATTGAGAATGTGGTGATCGGGTTTGTTGGGCGAAAAATTTCGGGCGAGATCTGTGTGGAAATCCCGTTCGAGCTGAATGCGAATTTTTCCCTGGTTGGCACCAAGGGACACACCGCCGTTGAAGATTTTGTCTTCGCTGAGCGTGTCGAGGCTACGCACAAATTCCCGGGCATGAAAATTCAGAGCCTGATTGCCCTTTTTGAACTGGTCGAGTTCTTCCATGACCGTAATTGGAATAACGATGTCGTGATGCTCAAACTGGTGGATGCAACTGCTGTCGTGAAGGATAACATTTGTATCAAGGACAAAGAGCTTTTTTTTCTTTGGCATAAATGTCCTTATAGCAGGTTAATGGGGGATTTCTGGGCTGGATGAATTGTGGGAGGGGGAGTGGGACGCCAAAATATAGGCCAGATCATGGCCGATTGGCAAGTGGGATTTTGCCGTGTCACATAAATGTCATATTTCTCAGGATATACCTCAAAAATCAACGATGCGCTCCGAGATCATATTCAATCTCAAGATGGCACACTCGCATGTACCTTGCGAAAAGTCATTCGAGAAGAATTGAGCAATCGGTAGCTAAATTTTAAATGCAAGAGATCAAACCGCTTTAAATACACACCGCTCAATCAACCACAATCCCTTCACAACCACTTTTTCCCCAGTAAAACACGCCCAGTGATCCGCATAAGCAGTCACCTTTGATGTCGCCTGTTGAATCAACGCCTGAACCTCTTCCTCTGTTTGGACCACTGTTTGGACCACATCCGTTTTGTAATCTACAATCTTCCAGCCGTTGGGCAGGCGATAGACCAGGTCGATGGTGCCGCGCAAAATGCCGCCCGATTCAGAAATGGCAAACGGCACTTCGGTATAAAAGGTTGTGACCGATTGGATTTCAGCCCATAGATCAGAAGTGCGAAAATCTGTCAATGCTTTAAGAGCAGCCTCCAAATACGCGACATCGGCATTGTATTCAGAAAACAAAAACCGAACATACGTCGTGGGCTCATCTGGCAAGCGGTTGTGAATGGCCGCATTAAAAAGTTGATGGATGACGGTGCCATAAGCAGTGCCGCGCGAAGGGTTAGATGGCGCAATTAAAAAATCGGGCTGATCATTTGTGGCATGGTGAAGGATATCGGATTCCCGGCCTGTGTTTTGCCAGAAATCTGATAATTCTTTGCGTTGCTGATCGAAATTTAGCGCATCGATATTTTCAGGTGTCACCGATGTAAACGGATATACGGGCAATTCTGGTGCGTCTTGTAAAAAAGGATACAACAACACCCAGGGACCGCGCTCGGTATTGCCTTCATACGTCGAAACAACCAACAAATTTTCTGCGCGGGTGGTCGCCACATACAACAGTCGCAAATCTTCGGCCTCCAAAAAATGCGCTTCTTCGGCCTCGTCGGTGGCCCAGCCTTCTGGTTCGGCAATGATTTCACGTGCAAACGCGCCTTTGGGTTTGCTCACCGGCATGGACAGAAATGGATAACCACCCATGCGCGATACATGGAAATCCGGGTCATAACGATCGGCACTGGTGTCGTAGGGATCGGCCAGAAAAACCACGCGGCCCTGCAACCCTTTGGACTGATGCAAATTCATCAATCGCACCACATTTTCCTGCCCCGATGCCAGTGTCATTTGTTCAATTTTGTACTCGTCATCGTCAATCAGCAGTCGCAACTCGGCAAAAATTTGCCCCCAGTGCATCCCCTGATTTTCCCACTGTCGAATCAAACTCAACAGCCGCAACACATTGCCCACCCGCATTGCCCCCATCGGTTGCACACGCACAAATGGCATCACTCCCAGAGCATCTAAACAGCGCTCAATGGCGGCAGATGGCGGCAAGAGGCGCAATTCTTTTTCTGTTTGTTTTAAAGGGTAGAAGGCTGTTTCAAAGGCCTCTCTCGTGTGTGCATCCAACCCATCTGGCACAGGCTGTGTGTAATCAAATATGCCGCCCGCTTTTTTAAAAGCATATAACAAATCATCGCTCAAACCCACCAGCATGCCGCGCAAATACGCCAACAAGGGCAGCGGATTGTCTGGTGTATAAATCGTTTCGAGCAAATCTGCAATGGCGATAACCTCATCGGCTTTGCCCAGCCGACTGCCGCCGGTCATGTCAAATGGAATCCCGCGTTTTTCAAGGGCTTGCGCGTACACAGACAAATAACTCGTTGTGCGTGTTAAGATCAAAAAATCACCCGGCAAAGCTTGGGGTGACAGTGTGGCGTCTTTATCGGGGCCATGGAACTCGGTTTGCCCCTTCAGGGCCGATGCAATAAAATTGGCAATGCGCTCGGCATCTTCGGCGACGATATCGGCGCGTTTGTTGCCCGAAATTTTTCCGATTTTGATCGTGCGAACGGCATCTGCACCATCGGATCGAAATTTATATAGTGGCCCGAAATCTGCCTGATACCGTTTGTTTTGTTGCGCAAAAAGCGGTTCAAATGCCCGATTCACCCAATCGCACAAACGCCCCAGGGATCGGAAACTCGTGTTGAGGTGGACGACTTCACCGCCAGATTCTATGACTCGGTTGCGCATCAGTCGAAATGTTTCCACATCGGCCCGGCGGAACCGATAAATCGACTGTTTTTCATCACCCACCAAAAATAAACTGCCCGGTTTTGGCATCAATTTTTGCCAGTCTGTTTCGTGGATATCTGTGCCGGTGAGGTAGAGCAATACTTCGGCCTGGATGGGGTCGGTGTCTTGAAATTCATCGACAAACAAACAGCGGTATCGGTTCTGAAAATGTTTTCGCACGGTTGCATTTTCGCGCAACAATTGTGCCGCCAGTTCCAGCAGATCCTGAAATGTCAATTGCCCGACGGATCGGCGCGATTTGGCATAGATGGCTACCGCATCGTCGATGAATGCTGCAACATGCTGATAGACGTATTGTCGCCAGTGGGTTAGGACGGGTGTTAGTATCGTCTCTTGAAATTCGGGTAACATTTCATCGCGCAATTGTTTGGCCATCGTTTGATTGGGTGCCCAATTTTTCAGTGTGACACCGGGATTGCCAGCAAAAAACTGCAACAGGGCCATGCGATCTGCATCGGAGTGAATGCCGCGATTTTTCAAAAACAACCGGGCGCGCAACAATGTGGATTGCAGGCCATCGCGTTTTCCGGATATTGGATCGGGCACATACCCTTCTGCTTTTTCTAAAAAAACAATCGCCTTCTCAACGGCTTTTTGCAAAGCGGGGGGAGGAACCTCTGTCGGCTTCAGATGTACATCGGAAAATTGACAACGCCGCTGAAAATACGCATACAAATCTTCTGTGCGAAGGCCCAGATATTCAAACTGTTCAAGCCGCTGATCTTCATTTAAAAAACATTTCTGCACAAATCCATCCCAGGCCTCGCGCCGCATCATCGCCTCTTCGCGGTCTTCCACTTCTGAAAACTCGGGCGGCAATCCCACAGCCATGGGTTGCTCGCGCAACAACTGCCTGCAAAACGAATGAATGGTGCCCACAAAACACTGGTCAATGTGTGATAGCGCATGCCGAATGCGTATTGCTTCATCACCAGTTGTTTTTTCTGCGCGTTCTCGAAGTTGCAAAAAAAAGCGCCCGCGCATTTCTCCAGCGGCGTTGCGCGTAAATGTAATGGCCGCCATCCGATCTGCTTGCACCACGCCAGAACAAACCGCATTGACCATGCGCTGAACCAGCGCATAAGTTTTTCCTGCTCCTGCTCCTGCAAGCACCATCAGGTTTTTGTCAAGTGCATGGGCAACAATGTCTCGTGCATGTTGGTCTTGAAGGGTCATATAAATTTTCGGTCAAAAACAGTCATGAGTTGTGGGTCGAAAGCAAAAAACAGTTGTGACTTATATCCCCATCCACTGATTCAGCGGGTCCAGCAAGGGTGTAAAATTGGGATCGTCATCCATGGTCTCGCGAATGCCTGCCAGATCGTCCGAACCGATCCGCTCGTTTGCACACAGTCGATTGTAGGGACAATAG
>CAXNEV010000137.1:0-8695 GCA_964200925.1 Candidatus Latescibacterota bacterium
CGCTATCCTGATATATTTCGTTAATAGAACCTGTTGCAGCCACCAGGTTGCCAAAATCGTTGCCCAAAATAAAGGCATAATGCCCAATGCGAATGCGATCTGAATTGCCTATCTTCACAGTGGGCAACCCTTCGGCCTCGGCCCGAATGACCGCTACTCCAGAAATGGGATCTGCCCCAACCAGATGCGCCAACACCCGCCGGTCAGAGGCCAGAAACACATGAATTTCTTCAGCCCCTTGCACCGCCGCATCAATGGTTAAAATGTAACCCCGCGCATCAAAAATAAACCCTGTGCCATGCGTAAATACCGCACCTGTTGTCGGATTGTCTGTTCGATCTTGAGGATACAGGGCATGAATGCGTACCACACCTGGGCGATTGACATCCAGAATGGCAGAAATTTCGTTTTCTATCGCGTACAATACCCCACTATCTGCCGACCAGACAGAATCTACAGGCAAAACACTCGCAATAAGACCCATCAACCCCAATGAATATATTTTGCGCAACCAGCATAAATCCATCATGTTTGTCTATATCCTTTTCCCCCATCCCCCAATTTTCGCAAACAAGCCCTCCAAACATCAGAGGGCTTGTTAAAAACCATTAAAAACAATAGACAATAACAACACCTTCCAGAAAAATTCTAAAAAGAATACGATGCAGGAATTTGCTTGACCCCTTGCTGATCCATCAACCAGGGTGTTATGCGGGGAGGCAACGCCTGCAGGGTATCCAACCGCACCGAATGCTCGCGATACAACTGACTGTTCAAACGATAGGATTGCTGCGAAAGCCGTTCCAAAGCCCCTTGGTGATTGGGCGCGGTTTGTCCTGGTACCAAATGAAATTCAATATCCTTCACAACTGCTTGCGTAATCGAGGGTGATTCAGGGGTATTGGGTATCATGCTTGTCAGTCCAAGCCCGAAAATCACCGCCGCCGCCATTGTTGAAACCATCCGCATGGCCGATCCGAAAAAGACCCGGCGCACGCGGTGCAACACGCGTTGTTCATTGGCCACTTCCATCAGCAAATGGCTGCGCAAAGCAAATTGAAACTCGGCCGAGGGTTGTTCTTGCGGCAACTGCCCCAAACGCTCTGTTAATCCTTGTACCCCATCAAGCAATGCCCGGCACTTTTCACACTCAGCGGCTTGATTATCCATGGCCGTCTTTTCAATTGAACTCAACTCATCTTCGACATAAGCTGAAACCTGTGTTTCAAATTCTTCGTAAGTCATGGAGATTCTCCATCCTCCTTCCGTCAACAAACTTCTGTCATCATATTTCTAAACCGACATCGCGGCCTTCATTTTTTAACTTCTGCTGCAATTTGATTCTCGCTCGATTAACACGCGACTTCACCGTGCCAACCGGACAATCTACAATCTCGGCAATCTCTTGATAAGCCATGCCTTCAACATCGCGCAGCAAAATGACCTGCCGATAATTATCGGGCAAAGATGCAATGGCATCCTGAATCTGATCATCCGTCAACGAGGATTCGGCTACTTTATCTGGGCGAGATGATTCGTCTGGCAACTCCATGCCCGTATCTGAGTCATCGTCTCGATGTAGCGAAAACAAACGCCAGCGTTTTCGCCTGCGCAATTCGCTTTTGGCCAGATTGCCAGCAATGGTAAACAACCAGGTCGAAAAATTGGCAATGGCCCGATATTCTTTGCGTTTTCGAAATGCCCGCAAAAATGTTTCTTGAACAATATCCTCAGATGTTTCGCGATCTCCGACAAAACGAAAAACAAAATTGTAGAGTCGTCCGCGATATCGCGCCACAATTTTACCATAAGCATCAATATTGCCAGCAGTCACAGCAGCCAGAATCTCGGCGTCAGACAATTCGCCAAGCCCTGTTTTCGAATTCACCATAAGCATGGATTCTCCTCCCTTCGGCCCGGGCCTGCGGGCACACGGTCTGATTCGTCGGTCAAAGCTTAAACACCAAGGTTCGCTGAAAAGTTCCCAAAAACAATTTGCAGCCAAAAAAAGAAACTCTTCAAATTAGTTTTGAGAGAAAAAAAAGAAGAGAAAATTAGTTTTTCTTACAAATTTTCACATGTGCTTAGACCCGGATCATTTGCAGGGCAACTTTAAGATTTATGTTTATAAAATACAAAGGGATTCTTCAAATTGAAACAAAAAATATCGGATACTTTGCCCTGTTTTTACACATTGCGCCATTTTAAATCTCGTTTTATATTGCACGGCAACTGTAACCATGCGGTATATTAAATAGGGAGCCTTTTTTTGTCATATTCAGGTGTTAGAACCCAAAATTTAACCCCACGAGTTTAACTCATCGATTTTAGAAAGTGAGGGCAGTCTTGATGGCAACCAATCTTGTGGTTGAAAAAGACGGTAAGTATTATCCACCCGACTCTCTTTGTGCCCATGCACAGATCAAAGGACTTGATACCTATCAGGCTATGTACAAACGATCCATTGAAGATCCAGAAGGATTTTGGGCAGAAATTGCCAGTGGATTTCACTGGTACAAAAAATGGGACAAGGTGTGCTCCTATAACTACCAACTGGATAAAGGTACAATCTCTATAAAATGGTTTGAAGGGGCCAAAACCAATATCACCTTCAACTGTCTGGATCGGCATTTAAAAACGCGTGGGAATCAGGTTGCCTTAATATGGGAAGGCAATGAACCGGGTGAAGATGCCAAAATCACTTACAAACAACTGCACGAACATGTATGCAAATTTGCCAATGTGCTCAAATCGCGTGGGGTTAAAAAGGGCGATCGCGTATCTATCTATTTGCCCATGATACCCGAGTTGGCCATCGCCATGCTGGCTTGTGCCCGCATAGGTGCCATTCATTCCATTGTTTTTGGCGGCTTTTCTGCCGATGCTCTGGCCGACCGCATTGCCGATGCCAGTTGTACCACGCTGATCACCGCAAATGGCACTATGCGCGGGGCAAAACCCATTCCCATGAAACCAAATGCCGATGCGGCTATGGCCGATGCCGAAGGCCAAATGGGCAAGCCCGTTCAAACGTGCATTGTTGTGCGCCGGGTTAAAAACAATCCCGAATTTGAATTTGACATGAAAAAAGGGCGAGATCTGTGGTGGGATGAGGTCATGACCAGCGCCAATGCCGACTGTCCATGCGAAGAAATGGATGCCGAAGATCCGCTTTTTATTCTTTATACTTCTGGCTCCACGGGCAAACCCAAAGGAGCACAGCACAATGTGGGCGGTTATATGGTTTATACAGCCACCACACACAAATATATTTTCGACTATCACGACGGAGATATCTATTTCTGTGCCGCCGATATCGGTTGGGTCACCGGGCATTCCTACATTATTTATGGCCCGCTGGCCAATGGGGCCACATCGATCATGTTTGAAAGCACACCCCTTTATCCAGATGCGGGTCGTTACTGGCAGGTCATCGACAAATACAAGGTTAATCAGTTCTACACCGCTCCCACGGCCATTCGCGCTGTGGCAAAAGAAGGCGAGTCCTGGCCAGCCAAATACGACCTGTCTTCGCTCAAAATATTGGGCACAGTGGGTGAACCCATCAACCCCGAAGCCTGGCAATGGTACCACAAAAACCTTGGACGCGGGCGCTGCCCCATTGTCGATACCTGGTGGCAAACCGAAACCGGGGGAATCCTCATCACGCCGTTGCCCGGTGTTACACCCACCAAACCGGGCTCGGCCACGTTGCCATTTTTTGGCATTCAACCCGTTGTGCTTCATCCCGAAACTGGCCAGCTAATCGAAGGCAATGGCGTTCAGGGTGTATTGGCCATTAGAGCGTCCTGGCCTGGTCAAATGCGCACTATTTTTGGCGACCACAAGCGTTTTGAAGAAACCTACTTCCAGCAATACAAAGGTTATTATTTCACGGGTGATGGATGCCGCCGCGACGAAGATGGTTATTACTGGATCACGGGGCGCGTGGATGACGTCATCAACGTTTCAGGCCATCGCATGGGCACGGCCGAAGTAGAAAGTGCGCTGGTGGCACACCCCAAAGTGGCCGAAGCCGCAGTTGTGGGTTTTCCCCACGAAATCAAAGGACAGGGTATTTATGCCTATGTCACGCTCAACACGGGCGAAGAATATACCGATGCCTTGAAAAAAGAACTCGCACAGTGGGTGCGCAAAGAAATTGGGCCTATTGCCACCCCCGATGTCATTCACTGGGCACCCGGATTGCCCAAAACACGTTCGGGCAAAATCATGCGTCGCATTCTGCGCAAAATTGCCGAAAAAGACACGGCCAACCTTGGTGATACCTCCACTCTGGCTGATCCCGCAGTGGTTGATCATCTCATTGCCCAGCATTAAGGCATCGCCATAAAAAAGCGGGTGCGCAGAGCACCCGCTTTTTTTATTCCGCATTTTGAAATTTGTGATTTTACCTTTTCAAATGTTTTTCAGGATTGTCACCATGCATTCACTTCCCAACCGCGCCATCCTGCTTCTTTCCGGCGGTATGGATTCCACCACCCTGTTGTGGTGGATGAAGGCACAGGGCATTTCAGAAATCCATACCGTGGCTATCGACTATGGTCAGCGGCATCTCATTGAACTGACATACAGTGCCGAATTGTCCAGAATAGCTGGCACTCAATCTCACTGCGTTTTAAAACTCGACCTCACTCAAATCGGCGGCAGTCCTCTTACCGATGCCAGATTGAACATGCCGGATGCTAAAACCGGGCAACAGATCAACACAGTGGTGCCCTATCGCAACATGCTGTTTGTTACCCTCACCGCTGCCTGGGCCGAAACACAGGGTATTATCGATATTTTCCTTTCGCCTGTTAAAGATGACGAAACATCCTATCGCGATTGTCGTCGCCCTTTTTACAATGCTCTGGAAAAGGCACTCTCTTCAGGAGCAACCCACGACACACAAATGCACATCCACACACCTTTTGTGGACAAATGGAAAACCGAAGTTGTCAAAATGGGCCTCGCCCTTCATGTGCCCTATGACAAAACACACACCTGTTATGAAGGCACACGCCCTGCCTGTGGTCGTTGCGATGCTTGCACCGAACGCCTCAATGCTTTTCGAGAAAACAACACCCCTGATCCCCTGCAATATGCCAAATAATGCTGGGCTTTCCAGCACCTTCCACTAAAAACGGTTCATCAGATAACTTGGCGAAATAGCTTTCATCAAGCGCAAATCAAAAGGCGGCTTCACCACGCAGGGAAACCGCCTTTTGATTTTTGACTCGTGACTAATTGCCTACGCATTCTTCAAAGCCGTTAGCGCTTCAATCAGTCGCCGATCTGCTTTGTAGCGCAAATCCATCAGCACTTCCAGATCTTCAAGTGACTGAGACTTGGCCTGCAATCGGCACACATCAATGCGATCTACTAAAGCACTCATCACCACATCCAAAAGCATCAAATCAGCGGCATCGTCACCCACCATGCATTCATCGGCCAGCACTTTGCGTATCATGCGCAAAGGTTCGCGAAGGGCATCAGTATCGGGAACCGTGCGACTATCCCCCAAAGCCGTCAACCGGGGAGACAGTTGGGCCAATAGCCCTTCACCCAAAAACCGCCGCGTTTTGTCTTCGGTCCAGTTTTCAGCCAGCAATTCTGTAAGCGCACGGGAAGGCCGATTGCCATCTTGTCGTTCTTCACGACTGCGATTGCGATCATCGCGATTGCGCGTCTCGTTGCGATTGCGATCTTCATTCCGTTGGGGCTCACTCCGCGGAACTTCTCCCCGATTGCCCTGATTTTCAACCGGACGATTGCTTGCCACACTTTCAGCCGGGCGATTGCGATCTTCACCGCGCCGACCTCGACCACGCCGGCGCCGACGGGATCGACGGCCATCTTGCTCAGAATAGTCAGAGCGATTTTCTTGATTATCCATGTGCGATTCTTGCATCTCTGCCGAACGATCTGCTGCGTCCTCTGCAATCGGATCTCCCGGATCTCCATCGGTATCCGATTCGGGCATGTTTTCTTGCGCGGGAACTTCCACAACCGAGGGATCAACAGCCCTTGGTACAACACCTTCCGCTTTTTCTCCAGAAATCACAGGACGACTGGATCGACCAGAACTTGACAAACCCGCTTGCTCTTCCCACCCCACCGGTGCGGTTCTTTTGGACCGGCGCCCCCACTGTATATCATTGCGAACTCCTGATCTTTCTTGTGTGTTCTCTTTTTCTTCGATGTATTCAATTTTTTGATCCGTTTTTGAGGTCTCTGACCCAAGACCTGTTCCTTCCAATGGTTTTTCAATGGACGTTTCTTCAGGCACCAATGCCCGGGGTATAGACATGTCAATTGGTTCAACCTGTTTTGATGACGCCGTTTCTTCTACCACCGCCTCCACCGCAGGTTCCTCCTCATGTTTGGCAACAGGAAGAGACATGGGAATGGTCACACCACTGTCCCAGTCCTGCTTGATTTCCGATTTATTCTCGGAATTGGCAACCGTTTTTTTTGCATTTTTGGCCGTGCGCTTTCTCACAGGACGACGAGAGATCACTCTGCCTTCGCCACCCTTTAAATCGTCACCAGCAGGCGTGGTTGCACGGGATTTTTTAACCATTCTTCGGGGTTTTTTAGATTTTTTAGCTGGTTGTGCAGATAGATTTGTATCTGCCGATGCTGCTAAAACAGCGTTGGTTTCCTTTGGTGTTTCTGATTCTGCCATGGTTTCCCTTCAGGCATCCCAATTGGCACAGAGGATGTCGTGTTTCAAATGTCGAGGTCATTAAATCGTTTAGATATGATAATATAGAAAAAAAGTAAACTAAATTCAACTATCCCAATCAAGTTGTACACAAAAAAGGAGGCTGGCAACCGCGCCAGCCTCCTTTTTTGTGTTATGAACATTGTGGCAATTAGTGACTGTGACCATGATGGTGGTTGTGCCCATCATTCTTTTTTTCTTCTGGTTTTTCTGTCACCATCGCTTCTGTGGTTAGCAACAAACCCGCAATTGACGAAGCATTTTCAATGGCTGAACGCACCACCTTTGTGGGGTCAATAACTCCGGCTTTCACAAGATCACCATATTCTTCGGTGCGGGCATTAAATCCAAAGGCCCCTTTTTCTTCGCGAATCCGCTGAACCACCAGGCTGCCTTCAAAACCAGCGTTGGCCGCAATTTGTCGCATGGGCGATTCCAGAGCGCGCAACACAATATCAACACCGGTTTTCTGGTCGCCTTTTACACTGCTGCGCGTTTTATCCAGAGCTTCTGCACAGCGCAATAGTGCCACGCCACCACCCGGTACAATGCCTTCTTCAACCGCTGCGCGCACCGCATGCAGCGCATCTTCCACACGGGCTTTCTTTTCTTTCATTTCTGTTTCTGTAGCCGCACCCACATTAATCACAGCCACACCGCCGGCCAATTTGGCCAAACGTTCCTGCAATTTTTCGCGGTCATAATCCGAAGTCGTTTCATCAATTTGACGGCGGATTTGATTCACGCGGCCCTGAATATCAGAACTTGAACCGGCACCTTCCACAATCGTGGTATTGTCTTTATCAACCACAATACGCTTGGCTTTGCCCAGATCATTCAACTGCACGTTTTCAAGTTTGATACCCAGATCATCGGTAATCACCCGACCACCGGTCAAAACGGCAAGGTCTTCCAGCATCGATTTGCGGCGATCGCCATACCCCGGTGCCTTCACAGCACAGACTTTCAAGGTGCCGCGAACTTTGTTCACCACAAAAGTGGCCAGGGCTTCGCCTTCAACATCCTCGGCAATGACCAATAAAGGTTTGCCGCTTTGAGCCACTTTTTCAAGCAAAGGCAACATATCTTTCATGCTGGACAACTTCTTTTCGTGAATCAAGATCAGGGCATTTTCTAACACCACTTCCATATTTTCCTGATTGGTTACGAAATAGGGAGACAAATAACCACGGTCAAACTGCATCCCTTCCACCACATCCAGGGTGGTGTCAATGCTTTTGGCTTCTTCAACCGTAATCGTGCCGTCTTTGCCCACTTTGTCCATCGCATCGGCAATAATATCGCCAATGCTGTTGTCGTTATTGGCCGATATCGTGCCCACCTGTGCAATTGCTTTGCGATCCTTTACGGGCTGGCTTTGTTTTTTCAATTCAGACACCACCGTGACCACCGCCGCGTCAATGCCACGTTTCAAATCCATTGGATTGGCACCGGCTGTCACGTTTTTTAAACCTTCGCGAAAGATGGATTCGGCCAGAACGGTTGCTGTGGTTGTGCCATCACCGGCCACATCGGAGGTTTTTGAAGCAACCTCGCGCACCATCTGTGCACCCATATTTTCGTATTTGTCTTTCAATTCTATTTCTTTAGCCACACTCACGCCGTCTTTGGTCACTGTGGGCGAACCCCAGGATTTGGCCAGCACAACATTTCGACCAGATGGACCCAGTGTTGCTTTTACCGCTTTGCTCAGCAAGGTCACGCCTTTCAGCATGCGCTCGCGAGCGTCAATTCCATAAACAATTTGTTTGGCAGCCATTGGATTGTCCTCCTTGCATCAATTACTGAAGAACGGCAAGAACGTCGTCTTCACTGAGAATCACATAATCTTCACCATCAATTTCAATTTCTGCTCCGGCCCATTTGCCGATCAGAATTTTTTCGCCTGGCTTTAATTCTGGCGCAATAATATCACCGTTTTTATTGCGTTTGCATGGGCCAACG
>CAXNEV010000138.1:0-8670 GCA_964200925.1 Candidatus Latescibacterota bacterium
CGGCACCCAAATAAAAATCGGCTTTTTCGCCGGCAGGTGTCATGAACATGGCCATAATGCGCACAGGCATCAAAGTCACACCCGATTTTTTGTAGTATTCCGTTGAAAGCGTAATGCCATAGGGTTTGTCGCTCATGGGAATATCAACGGCAACACCACCACCGGGAATAGAGCCATCAAAAATCATACCACCACCCACGCGAATCTTCGCACCAGCATCGGCCTGAGAAGCGGCAAAACTCACACACAACATCGCGGCAATTGCAAAAATCGCAAACTTCTTCATGATAAAACCTCCTCAATAAAATTAAAGACGATAGGTCCACACAATCTTGAATACTGTATTGCCTGTTTTTTCACTTAAAACATCTCTATTTCCCCTATCCCCCCTTTCTGTATTTCCATTTAATTACCAGCTACACTTATCAATTTTTCAGATCCGAAATGGCGGGTCCGACTTGCTCCGTGACTTGAATTGAACTTATGTTTATGACAGTAAATATAAGAAACTATGGATAAAATGGCAAAAAAATCACAAAAACATCCCAACACCCGCATATCACTGAAAACAAAAAAAACAGCAAAGAACTGACCATTTTTTCATTAAACCCACAATGCAAAGCCACACAACAAGTTATGTATTCTGCCAATTCAATACGCCTGCTATCCATTTGCGAATTCAAACACTTATGGCGCATTTTCGCACACTTTAGCAAAAAGTTGCCCGCTTGATTCAAACAGGTCAAAAGCCTATATTAGGGCTTCAGGAGAACATATATGGCAACCGATTTGATTTTAATCTGTCACGGACAGGCCCTTCAGCGCGAAGGAAACCATCTGTTTGGCTGGTGGGCCAATATGCCCCTCTCACCTCGGGGCAAACAACAAGCCATCTTAATTGGCGAACGGCTCAAAAGCGACTTTGATATTTGTACCATTTATACCAGCCCCCAGAAACGGGCACACGAAACCGCCCATATTGTGAGCCAGTGCGTCAAAGGAACACCCGTTGTCGATCATGCATTGCGCGAACTCGACAGCGGTGAATTGGCCACACTAACCTATGAAGAAGCCCGAACGCGTTATCCAGAAGTTGTTGAAGGCCATGAAATTGATCGCATTCCCGGTGGTGAATCCTATGCCGATATGCACCGCCGTGTCACCCATACCATCAACCGCCTGATCCGACAAAACCCCGATGGTCAAATTGCCTGCATCACGCATGGCGGTCCCATTGTGGCCTATCTGCGCGCCTTTATGGGTTACGCGCCCGAACAGGCAAATAAACCCCACTTTCTTTGCAATATCGCTTCCATGCACCACATCCAGGTCGATTCCGATAGCTACAGCATGGTGGTGTCCCTCAACGACATCGCACATCTTGCCGGTTTGCCAGTATAACCGCGTTGCACGTTGGCGCGTTTACACGTTGCACGTTTCCACCACCCAACCCCAGAGTCGCAGTTGAATGGTTTATTAACGTTCCAACGTGGTTTTAAGAATGTCCTATCCAACCCAGTGCAACCGCACCCACCTCATTGCCCATTGCCCGCCCAACAGTGCTGTTGTGCTTGCCGGACGGCTCATTGCCCTTCACGGTAACCAGGGCGTGTTATCCGATGAAACGGGTCAAATGGGGCTCCAGTTCAATGTCCTTCCACAGGCCAGTCAAAACGACATTGTTGAAGTCAGCGGCCAGTTTCAAAACCAGACTTTTAAAGTCCATGCCTTAAATGTGCTGGCCCCGTCCAGTCGAGCATCCATTCCTGGACCATCAGCGAATGTGCAACACAACTTGCGAAAACGCGCCCGGATTCTATCGGGCATTCGCCACTTTTTTGATACCGCCGGATTTGTCGAAATCGAAACGCCTCTGCTTGTGTTTTGCCCGGGTATGGAGCCACACCTGACCGCATTTGAAACCACACACGACGGGCAAACCTATTACCTGCCCACCTCGCCAGAATATGCCATGAAACGTTTGTTGAGCTCGGGATTTGAACGCATTTACCAGGTGTGCAAAGCCTTTCGATCCGAACCGGCGGGGCGGTTGCACAATCCCGAATTTACCATGCTCGAATGGTATCGCGCCTATGCCGATAACCAGGCCATTATGACCGATGCCGAAGCCCTCATTGCCCAGTTGGCCATTGCTGTGAATGGCTCGCCCGTCATCCGTTATGCCCATCACACCATTGATGTAACCCCACCATGGGAACGCCTGTCTGTTCAGGATGCGCTTTTGCACCATGCCAAAATCGACATCGACCCCTTCACAGATGGCACCAAATTTATCCAAAAAGCCCGCATGTTGGGATATGCCAATGTGCTGCCTGATGATTCTGCTGAAGTGGCATTTTTCAAAGTGTTTCTCGATGCCGTTGAACCCAAGCTCGGCATTGTAAAACCCACTTTTCTTATAGACTATCCTGCATCCATGGCCGCCCTGGCCAAATGCAAACCCCATGCCCCACATCTGGCCGACCGCTTTGAAATCTATATTGCGGGCATAGAACTGGCCAATGCGTTTACCGAACTCAATGATCCCATTGAACAACGCGCCCGCCTCGAAGACGAAGTTTGCCAACGCATGCACAATCGACAAAAAGCCTATCCCATCGATGCGCAATTTTTGGCCGCCCTCGAAGCCGGAATGCCCCCATCTGGAGGCATTGCACTGGGAGTTGATCGCCTGGTTATGCTGTTGGTGGGGGCTGAATCCATTCGCGATGTCATCGCCTTTCCATTTCCCAACCTGTAATACTTCTGACCATCCAACCTGTTTCATCACCTTTCAGCGACATTCCCATATAACGGAAAATATTTCCTGCTTTCTCTTGATTTATCGCCAACCTTAGCCTAAATTTAAATCCGTATCGCACACCAGGTTACAGATGTTTTAACAAGAGAAGAAAAAAGAAGTCTCGATGAGTACCCTTCTTTTTCTTTGTGTGACCCACTTTTGAACCATCCCTGTTTTTCGGATAAACAACACCATTCATGCCTCAAGCCACAAGTGACCAAATCACGGTGCTGAAAGATCGCGCCATAAAACAATCGGCCCAGATCGGGCAACAACTCGCCGCTGGTGTGCCACCCGAAACACTCGTGGCACTTTTAAAAACGCAGGCCGAAACCATTGCCCAACTGCAAACCCTGGTAGCTGAATGGGCTGGGCAAGACCATCTGGCAACACGTCGCAAAGACATACAAGACCTGAAACAAACGCTTTTGCAACTCGTACAGGCCGCCGAACAAAACGTGCAAAAAGCCACGCAAAAAGGCATGCGTTTAACCGGTATTGGCGGCAAACCCTATGTGCCCAAACGCAAACCCAAAACCTTTTAAGGTTGCCTCCATGACAGACTGGCCTCAAGATCTGATCACAACGCTCCAGGAAGAAAACCAAGCGCTCAAACAGCGTTTTGAAACCCTGACTCAAGAATTACAACAAACCCGATGGCAACTGGAGCAAAACCTGATTGAAAAAAATCATATTGATGCCATGCTGACACGGGTGTTGAGCCATTTGGGCAGCGGGGCCATCATGATTGATCTTCAGGGCAACCTATCCTTCATCAACCAAGCCGCTGCCGATTTATTGGGCTGTCATCCAGAAACCCTGATTGGACAACCTTTTCAATTATTGTTAGAACCGTGTGCTGAAAAAATCCGTTTATCCCTTCAAACGGGTCAGGAAATACCCGCATTTGAAACGTCATTAAAAGACAATCGCGGGCGTTCTGTTCCAGTGCGCTTGAACCTGACTTTGCTTCCCGGCCCTTTTGGAGAAGCCTGGGGATTGGTGGTCACCCTTGAAGATTTATCTCGGCTGCAAGAATTGTCAGAACAGGCCAGCCGCGTGAGCACCCTGACCGCGCTTGGAGAAATGTCGGCCACCATTGCCCATGAAATTCGCAATCCACTGGGCGGCATTGGCGGATTTGCCGGGTTGCTTGAACGCGATATGCACATCGACGATCCCAATCGACGGCTTGTGAAAAAAATAATCGAAGGTGTGGCGGGTCTCAATCGCATGGTCACCAGTTTGTTGAATTATACCCGCCCTTTTCAACTGAATCTGCGCCCTATAAATATCGTGGAAGTTGTCGAAGATTGTCTGGGGTTTTTTGAAATCGACGCCGGAACACGCCTGGATGATATCGAACTTGAACGCCAATTTCCCCATACCCCTTTAATGTGCCGGGCCGACCCCGAACACTTGCAACAAATTGTGCTCAATCTGTTGCACAACGCCGTTCAGGCCATGCCCGATGGGGGGCAATTAACCCTTTCGTTAATCGAACAAGACACCCGCAACGACAGCCGCACACACCTGTCTCGCCCCTGTGTCGCGTTCACGGTTTCCGACACGGGCATGGGCATGACAGACGACGTGAAATCCAAGCTGTTTATGCCATTTTTCACCACCAAAGAAAATGGCAATGGCCTGGGATTGGCCACTGCCAAAAAAGTCATCGAAGCTCACGGCGGCGATATTCTGGCCGAAAGTGGTCTTAATTCAGGTGCGACATTTATTATCGATATCCCCAAATAGAACCACATAACCCAAACCTTTGGGGGAGGAGGCGCACCTGCCTTCTGCCTCCGACCCTCTATAAAAGGTGATGCTATGACAGTGAAACAAATTCTTGTGGTTGATGACGACAATACCTTTCGCGATTTTGTCGTTGAAACCCTCATCAGACAAAATTACCATGTTGATGCGGCAGAAAATGGTCAACGAGCCGTGGTCAAAATGGAAGAAAAACCATACGACCTCATCGTTTCCGATATCCGAATGCCCGGCATGGATGGTCTTCAGGTTTTTGATAAAGCGCGTGTTTTACAACCCTCCGCGCGTGTGATTATGTTAACTGCTTTTGCCTCTTTGGAAGACGCTGTGGAACTGATGCACAAGGGGGCTTTTTATTATCTGGAAAAACCTTGCAATCCCGATGCACTCGAAACGCTCGTGGCACGCGCCCTTGAAAACCAGCAATTGCAGCAGGAAAACCAACAACTGCGCTCAGAACTCAAAGCCCGATACGATTTTGGCAATATGGTGGGCAGAAGCAAATCCATGCAGGAAATGTTCGACCACATCAAAACCGTGGCTCAAAGCCGCTCAACCGTGCTCATTCAGGGCGAAAGTGGTACAGGCAAAGAGCTGGTCACGCGCGCCATTCACTACAACAGCCCACGAAGCAATGGCCCATTTATCAAACTCAACTGCGCCGCTTTGCCTCAGGAACTGATCGAAAGTGAATTGTTTGGCCACGAAAAAGGGGCTTTCACCGGGGCGATCAAACAAACCAAGGGCCGATTTGAACTGGCCGATGGCGGCACGTTGTTGCTGGATGAAATTAGTGAAATTGAACCTCCTCTTCAGGCCAAATTGTTGCGCGTTTTGCAAGAGCGCGAATTTGAGCGCATCGGCAGTGGCATACCCATCAAAATTGATGTTCGCGTGGTGGCAACCACCAACCGCAACTTGCAAGTTGAAATAGAAAAAGGCCATTTCCGAGAAGATCTTTTTTACCGTCTCAATGTCATTCCCATTAAATTGCCCCCGTTGCGCGAACGCAAAGAAGACATTCCCGAGTTAATCGCGCATTTTATTGGCAAATACAATGCGGAAAACAGCAAAAATATTCAGGGTGTCACAGATAAAGCCATGGAAACCTTAATGGCTTACAACTGGCCAGGCAATATTCGCGAGCTTGAAAACTACATCGAACGCGCGGTGGTCATTTGCCAAACAGATCTCATTGCCGAAACCCATTTGCCACTCGATGTGTTGTCCGACATCAACCGGGGCAATCGCTCAGGAGGGGGCATTCAGGTAGGCACCACGGTGCGCGAAGTTGAAAAACAACTCATTCTCAAAACACTGGAAGCCCACGATGGCAATCGCACCACAGCCGCCGACGTGCTCGGTATCAGTGCTCGCACCCTGCGCAACAAACTTCACGAATACGGCCTTGCAGGCATTTATCGCAAGGGAGGTTCTGCTGATGATGACAGTGACGAAGAGTAAATAACCGTGGTTTTTAAAGTTGAGGGGTGTTGACAGCGTGGAATGAACATGAAACCCGTACAAAAAAAATAGGCCTCTTTAAAAAGACGCCAACACTTCCTGCTTAACAACAACGATAACGGCGTTGACCCAGCCGGGGAAAGAGTCAACGCCGACGATGCGGTACGGAAAAGTGCCGCTTGCAAAATTAAACGTCGCATAATAAATGGAGTTCCCAAATTTCAATTTTTTTTATAAAAAAAGACTGCCAAAATTGAAATTTTGAATCCCAAAAAACTTATATACAATAAATACAATATATTATTTTTATTAAAAAATTTCACCCATTTAGAAACAAAACTGAATTGCCCTATAGATCAAACAGGTGTAAAACACCAATGACAAAAAAAAAGCGGTTTTCTCTTGAAAACCGCTTTTTTTACCATAGGAATTTTGGTCAAACATCTTTTTTTAAATAATCTTTTCGTTCTTTTGGTGTATAAACACGCAATCGGTAAGGGGGTGCCGCCAATGTATGGAGTGCTTCTTCATCGCCCGCACTTGCCCGCTGGATCAATTGCGCCCGAATTTCTCGTTCCTTTGCAATTTTTTCACTCTGTTTGCTGATAATCGGCATTTACCCTCCGGGAGTTAGTGTATAAAATGCGTTGGGCAAAATTAACTGACGTTTTTATATACCTTTAAAGAATACGCAATTTTCATTATATGTCAAGGTAGTTGTCAAAATACATGCCGCATTTGTCCTGTTTGCAGAAACTCCAAACAGGCACCACGCACCTTTCCCGCAGGAGATGCACGATGTTTACAGGAGAATACATATTCTGGATCTTTGCCACATTCACCTTTGTATTTCTCGTCGCCTCCCTATTCATCTACCACCACAGCTACGCAGATCCGCGCTGGCGAGTTTTCGACTATAACAGCCACCAGGTCAGTGAAAGCGACATTTATAATGTATCTGAAATCCTCACTGTCAAAAGTGTCAGCCTGGTCGGCAACCGCAGACTTCGTTTTGAATTTATCCCGCCTGTGCAAACCCGTGCATGGGAAATAACCACCGATCAAGGCGAACCGATCTTTCAGGGGGCATACCCGGAGGTTCCGTTTTTAAACGAACCTAACAACCGCACTTACATTTTTAAACCGCAAGGTATTTCCCTGCACAAAGAGGTGGCCATCCAGATTGCATTTTACCCCAAAGAAGGCTACCAAAAAAGCGGCCTCTCCTGGCCCGACAACTACTACGCCCCAAAATCCAGCATCCCCTTCGGCATAAAGCCCGCCCATTCTGTACACGAATGGGCGGGTTTGCCAGAAACCGATCCTGAACGCCTCGAAGCTCGCCGTCTTCTGCATCAAGCCGTGAATGGGAACGCCCCCACATTGAAGCGCATGGAAGAAGTTTTTACCTTTGTTATGAACCGCATTAACAATGCAGGCGGCATTCCCACAGACGAAGTTCAGGATGCCTCTCCGCTGAAAACGTTTGCCATGCTCAGCAACGGCACCGGAAAAGGCTGGTGTGAAAACGTCGCCCTTGTTTATTATCTGTTTGCCAACGCCGCCAACATTCCCACCCGTCTGGTGGATGTGGCTGGAAAATTTGGCCCGCTCAAACTCACCGGGCACTACTTTTGCGAAAGCTGGGTGGCCGAACAATCTGCCTGGGCTTATGTGGATGTACAAGCCTCCATTGTTTTCATCACTCGCCCAAACGGCCAGGTTCTCAATACCCTGGAGCTCAAAAAAATGGTTGACCTCCACTCAGAAAGCACGTTTATAGCTCGAACATATAACAAAAAAACAGGTCAATTGGAAAACCAATCAACCGACAACTTTTACCAAACAATTGCAGATTATCTGCGACATGACATTGTCCTCGCCTACAAATTCGGCTATCCCGGCAACAAAAGTTATTCCAAGCTATCCCACTTTCTGAGTTATCCCACACTTCTTTATGCACCTTTTAAATTGCCAAACCGCTACCGAATCAAACAGATCTGCCTGATCGGATTTGCAACCGGGCTTGTGTTTACCCTCTTATCCGGCCTGAAAATCTTTGTTTAAATCATCCATTGGAGATCTTTATGCGCAAAGTCAGAGTTGGCATTGTGGGCGCAGGCAAAATGGGCCGCACCCATATCGACGCCCTCAAAGATGTGGAACAGGGAGAAGCCGTTGCCCTGAACGACCCGGCAAATTTCCCGGAAACCGGGCCGAACCTGGCCCGCGAATACGGCCTTGATTACGAAAATACGCTGGATGCGCTCCTTTTGCGGGATGATATCGATGCCGTCATCATCACCACACCTCACGCCCTCCATGCCTCCCATGCTATAGCCGCGCTTGATGCCGGCAAACACGTACTTGTGGAAAAACCGCTGGAACTCACGCTGGAAAAATGCGACGCCATAATCCATGCGGCAAAAAAATCCAATCGGAAACTCATGGTCGCCCACAGCCACCGCTACTGGGAGGGTGATGCTGTGGCCAAGCGCCTGCTCGACGAAGGGGCTATTGGCAACCTGTTGATGTGCCGGGATGTGCTGGCAAGTCCGGGGTATCGCAAACACAATTCCGAACGCGCCTGGTTCACCGATCTGGATCTTTATGGCCCAGGCGGACTCATC
>CAXNEV010000139.1:0-8663 GCA_964200925.1 Candidatus Latescibacterota bacterium
GGTCGGCAATCTGGATTTTGGGAGATCGGGCAATAAGATGCAAGATGAGTTCGCTGTCGGTGGTTGTTTGAAAAATGGCACCGGTTTCTTGCATGGCCATGCGCAATTCGGAGGTGTTGGTGAGGTTGCCATTGTGTGCCACGGCAATATATCCGTCGCGGCATTGGGCCACAAAAGGCTGGGCATTGACAATATTGTCTGAGCCCGTGGTTGAATAGCGGTTGTGCCCAATGGCCAGATGGCCCGGCAATGTGACAATGTCGGCTGGTTTTGAAAACACATCTGTAACGTAGCCCATGCCTTTTTTAACATGAACACGGCTGTTGTCACCGGTGGCGATGCCGCAGCTTTCTTCTCCCCGGTGTTGCAGCGCGTGCAAGCCCAGAACCGTTAGCCCGGCAGCCTCGGAAGTGCCATAAATACCAAATATGCCGCAATAATGTTTGACCTGTTGTTCCATGTGGGGTCTCCTGGCGTTGAAATGCAGTCACGGGTTAAGTCACGAATAAAAAAACATTCCACGGGTGTTGGGCGAAAGGCTCTCGATCCATGACTGTTTTTTCTTTTTTGCCGGGGGAAGGCGGATGATTTCTGCCGGAAGGGCGGCAGGTGCTGTTATCGTCTGCGTTTTTTTCTCGCCGGATGGCGTGTGAGATTGCGTTTGGGTTGTTTTTTGTCGATGTGTTTTGCCCTGATTTTTTTTTGTGCATGATTGATCAGTTGAAAATCGATGCGCAAGCGTTGTTTGTCGGTTTGAACCAGCAATACCTCAACGGCATCGCCTATTTGATAACACTTGCCTGTGCGCTCTCCGATGAGCGCGCCACGCCGGTCGTAAAAAATGTAATAATCATCTTCCAATGAACTGACATGGACCAGCCCTTCAACCAACACTTCATCTATTTGCACAAAAAATCCAATGCCGCGCACATCTACAATGGTGCCGCTGAAGTGTTCGCCAATTTTGTCTTTCAGGTATAAAATCTGCATCAGCCGAATGGCGTCCCATTCGGCATTTTGCGCGGCAATTTCGCGCCCTGTGGCCATGTCGCCAATGTCGGGCAACCGCTTGTTGCGCCGTTCTTCGCGTTCGGGATTGCGCTGGTTGGTGAGGGTGTCGCGCACGATGCGGTGAACCACGAGATCGGGATAGCGACGAATGGGTGATGTGAAGTGTGTGTAAATGGGGCAGGCCAGGCCAAAGTGCCCCTGGTTTTTGGGGGTATAACATGCTTTTTTTAACGAGCGCAACAGGCGGTTGTTCAACACGCGGCCGATGCGTTCGTTTTGAACCGTTTCAAGAAAATGCTGAATGTCTGCCGGGCCCAGTCGGTTGGGTTTGGGCAATCGATATCCAAAAGTGGCAGCAAGCATGGCAAAATCCGACAATTTTTCAGGATCGGGTGGTTCATGCACGCGATAGAGAATGGGCACGCCCCGGTCGGTCATGAATTGGGCAACGGTTTCGTTGGCCAACAGCATAAATTCTTCAATTAAACGATGGCTGTTGAGGCGCGGTTCGGTGCGGATGTCGGCCGGAAATCCATGCGGGTCTAAATAAATGCGCGGTTCTGGCAAATCAAAGTCAATGGCGCCGCGGCCCTTGCGACGGTCGGTGAGGTGGCGGCGCAGGGCTTCCATTTTTTTCAGCAGGGTTGCAAAGGGAAACGCATGGGTTTTGCGCGCATCGGCCCGGTCGTCGAGCACTTTTTGCACGTCGTCATAATTGAGCCGGGCATGGCTGCAAATAACGGTTTCGGCAATGTTGGCAGAAAGGATGCGGCCATCGGGGCAAATGTGTATTAAGACACTGAGAGCCAATCGATCTTCGTTTGGGCGCAAAGAACAAATATCACCCGACAGGCGTTCGGGCAGCATGGGAATGACGCGATCGGGCAAATAGACGCTTGTGCCGCGCGACAACGCTTCGTGATCCAGGGGTGAACCTTCGGCAACATAGTGGCTCACATCGGCAATGTGAACGCCCAACAGATACGTGCCATTGCTGTATTCTTCAAGTGAAACCGCGTCATCGTGATCGCGTGCGTCAAACGGGTCTATGGTCACACAGACGGTTTGTCGCAAGTCTTGGCGGCGTGCCATTTCTGATGGGGGAATAATGGTTGGTGCTGTTTCGGCAGACTCTATGACATGGGGGGGAAATTCGAGGGGCAAACCGTGTTTTTTGATTAACACAAGGGTTTCAATGCCGGGGGCATTGGGATCTCCAAGAATTTCAACAATGCGGCCTTCGGGATGTGGGCCCGTTCGGTTGTGAATGCGGGCCACCACTTTTTGCCCATCTTGTGCATCGGCTGTTTGGCCAGGGGAAATCAAAACATCCGCAGGAAAACGCGGATCGTCTGAAACCACCGATGGGGGATCACTTTCTCGAAAAGTGCCCACAACAGTTTGTTCGGCTTGCTCAACAATGCGCATCAATTCGCCTTCGGGGCGATTGCCATTTATTGGGCCTTTGGTCAGGCGCACCATTACATGGTCGCCATGCATGGCCTGGCCCAAATTGGATGCTCCTATAAAAATATCAGGGCCACCGTCATCTCGCGAAATGAGCCCATGTCCACTGGTATGTACACTTAACATGCCCATTGCAAGGTTGTGATCACCGGGAGTGCCATAGCGGTTGTTGCGCAGTTTCACCAGGTTTCCATCGCGGGTCATCTGGTGAATGAGGCGGCGAAAATCGGGATAGGCGCGTTCGGGCACACAAAGGGCGCGGGCGAGCTCGCGAATTTTAAGGGCGCGCTCCGGACGGCGGCGGACAAAGTCCAGGATCTGATTTTGGGAAACTTCCATGCGATGTGTGGGGTTGAACCTGCAAACAAACGTGTGGTGCTGGTGGATTGATGGGGGAGCGGGTGGGGGAGTTGCAAATCACAATCGGGTTATGATCTTCTGTGAACGTTTCTGTTTTTGACACTGTCTGGTTTGTGGGGTGATGTGAGTGAATTTTTTCCAAATATACAGAAAGCATTTGAAAAAGCAATGCAAAAGCCGTGTATGAGGAGAAAAGAAAAGAACCGTCTATGGGCAATCTTTTTCATTGTGTTACCTGATTTTGACCGATGTCTTATTTTGTGAAAGATTTTTTCTTGCTTAAAGTTCATGTCTTTGATATATTTTGGCCTGTTAGCACTCGATATGATTGAGTGCTAACAAATTCCATCGTCTAGGCTTATTTTTGTTTTCCCCTGCATTAACACCTTTAGAAGGAGGCATTAAAATGGCAAAGGTGAAACCCCTTGGGGATCGCGTGTTGGTGAAGCCCCTTGAAGAAGAAGAACAAAAAAAGGGCGGCATCATCATTCCCGATACCGCAAAAGAAAAACCGCAACGCGGCGAAGTGATCGCTGTGGGCACAGGCAAAACCGACGAATCGGGCAATAAAATTGTCCTGTCTGTCAAATCAGGTGACAAAGTGTTGTATGGCAAATATGCCGGCACTGAAATTCGACTGGATGACAAAGACTATTTGATTATGCCAGAAGGTGATATTCTCGCTGTTATTGAATAATACTTTTATCCCTATTTTTTGAATTTATAAATATTGGAGGAAAAACCCATGGCAAAGCAGCTCGAATTTGACGTCGCTGCCAGGGACGCCCTGAAGCGCGGCGTAGATCAGCTTGCTGATACAGTGAAAGTGACACTGGGTCCCAAAGGTCGCAATGTGGTGCTCGACAAAAAATTTGGATCACCCACGGTGACCAAAGACGGTGTGACGGTGGCCAAAGAAATTGAACTGGAAGATCCCTATGAAAATATGGGCGCCCAGATGCTGAAAGAAGTGGCCTCAAAAACATCTGATATTGCCGGTGATGGCACAACAACGGCAACGGTGCTGGCCCAGGCCATTTTCCGGGAAGGGCTTCGCAACGTGACCGCGGGTGCCAATCCGATGGATTTAAAACGCGGCATTGAAAAAGCTGTGGTGGCTGCTGTAAAATCCATTCAAGACATGAGTAAGCCAGTTTCTGGCCGCAAAGAAATTGCCCAGGTGGCCACGATTTCGGCCAACAGCGACAAAGCCATTGGCGAGTTGATTGCCGATGCGATGGAAAAAGTGGGCAAAGACGGTGTGATCACTGTGGAAGAAGCCCGCAGCATTGAAACCACGCTGAATGTGGTGGAAGGCATGCAGTTTGATCGCGGTTATGTGTCTCCCTATTTTGTGACCGATACCGAAAGCATGGAAGCAGTTTTGGAAGAAGCCTATGTTTTGATTTATGACAAAAAAGTATCGGCCATGCGCGATTTGTTGCCCGTTTTGGAAAAGGTTGCCCAAACTGGCAAACCGCTGTTGATTATTGCCGAAGACATCGAAGGCGAAGCTCTGGCCACGTTGGTGGTGAACAAAATGCGAGGAACACTCAAAGTGGCTGCTGTGAAAGCGCCGGGTTTTGGCGATCGCCGCAAAGCCATGCTTGAAGATATTGCCATTTTGACCGGTGGTCGCCTGCTGTCAGAAGATGCCGGGTTTAAGCTTGAAAATGCCACTACGGGCGATCTGGGTCAGGCCAAGCACATTACGATAGACAAAGACAATACCACCATTGTGGAAGGTGGGGGCAAGGGTTCTGATATTAAGGGCCGCGTGGGGCAAATTCGCCGCCAAATTGACGAAACCACTTCTGATTACGACCGCGAAAAATTGCAAGAACGGCTGGCCAAATTGGCCGGCGGTGTGGCGGTGATTAATGTGGGAGCTGCAACTGAAACAGAAATGAAAGAAAAGAAAGCCCGTGTGGAAGACGCTTTGCATGCCACACGCGCTGCTGTAGAAGAAGGCATTGTGCCGGGTGGTGGTGTGTCGTTGGTTCGCGCTGCTGCGGCCCTGGACAAAACGCGCAAAGATGCCCGTGGCGATGAAAAGACGGGTGTGGATATTGTGCGCCGTGCCCTAGAAGAACCTCTGCGCCAGATTGCAAACAACGCCGGTGTTGAAGGGGCGCTGGTTGTGCAGAAGGTTGCCGGAGGTGAAGGGGCTTTTGGGTTTAATGCCGATACCGAAGTGTATGAAGATTTGGTGAAGGCCGGTGTGATCGACCCCACCAAGGTGACGCGTTCGGCACTGGAAAATGCCGCATCCATCGCGGGTCTGTTGCTGACAACAGAAGTGCTGGTTGCCGAAATTCCAGAAGAAACACCTCCAGCTCCAGCTCCGCCGGGTGGTGGCATGTATTAAAATTCGCTGGTTAATCGCCATTAAAAACATTAAAAAAGAGAGACACCCATTGGGTGTCTCTCTTTTTTGTGGATATTTGAGAAAATGGCCTAATTGCCGAATCCCTTTTTCTTGCCAGATGATTTAAAGCCTATGAATCAGAGCGGCGAAGTTTGACTGTGCAACCCAGCGCTTTGGTTTCGGCCATAGGAACGGGTTTGCCTGCCACGATGGCGTTGAGGGCCTCTTTGAGATAGTGGGCTTCAACGGCTTTGGCATCGGCGGCATTATCGTCAATGGCACCGTGATAAACGAGGCTGCCCTCTGCATCAAACAGAAACACTTCGGGGGTGCGTGTGGCCCCAAATTCGCGGGCGATATCGGAGGTTTCATCTACGACATACGGAAATGCAAACCCTTTGTCTTTGGCGCGTTTAACCATTTCGTCATAACTGTCTTCGGGCACGCGGGAGGGATCGTTAGCATTGATGACGATAACCCCCACCCCTTTTTCCTGATAGGCATTGCCGATTTCGGAAATGCGATCTTCCCAGTTTTTGACCCACGGGCAAGCATTGCACGAAAATATGACCAGCGTGCCGTGTTTTCCTTTGACGCTGGTTATGGTGTAGGTTTTGCCATCGGTTGCTGTCATTTTCACATCGGCCATAGGGGCTTTGGAACCGAGTTTGAGGCCATCACCGGCTTCGGCTTTGTTGCCCTGCATAAATCCGATGCCCAAAATTAACGCAATGGCCATAAAACCCAGTGCCCATTTATATCGTTTCATAACATGTTCCTCCTCTTTGTGTGGTTTTGCCCGGTTGTTTGACAGGGTTGTTTCAGGAGTCCCGTTTGCCGAGGGTTTCCCGAACGGTTTTTTCAAATTGTTCCAAGCTAACTTTGCCTTCCCAAAAATGTTGTTTTTGCCCCTGGGCATTGTAAATCCAGGTTGCAGGCAAAGCCCCCGACCAATTGGGATCAAGGGTGTTGATGAAGGCCATGTCCTTGCCCGATTTGAGAAACGTGACAAAATCCACGCCCTGTTTTTTTAAAAAAGCTTCAGCGTCATGGGGCGGATTTTCAAAATCGGCTGAAATGAATACCACGCGCACCCCCTGGCCTTTGTATTTTTCATAGACTTTCATAATATCGGGAAATTCTTCTACACATGGTTGACACCAGGTGGCCCAAACGTTGACAATGGTGGTGTTGGCGCGGGTGTGTTGAATGGCTTGCAGAATTTGATCGGCTGTTGCCGGGGTGATGCGCAAGCCTTCTCCGGGTTTGACAGCCCATTCGGAAGTGGCTGGTTTATGACCACAACCCGTTGTAAAAAGAAAACATAAAAATAATATCAAACGTTTCAAAATAAATTCCCTGTGGTTGGCTGATGCATATATCGGGTGATGGTTCAAAGGAAAGAACGCAAAATCGTCAATGGGACTTGTAGAATGAAACGATTTGCCGATTCAGATGTTCCAGGTTCAATATTGTTTGTGGTGCGTGGTTGGGTTATTGGCACGCAAATTTGTTGTGATCTGTCCCGTTTTAATCTGCGGCCACAGGCACATGCACCCCGGAGCAAAATTCGACATAGTCGATCAGTTCGGTAATGGTGGGGTGATCGCCACAGACCGGGCAGTTTTTGTCGCGATGAACCTTGAAGGTTTTAAAGCTCATTTGCAGCGCATCAAACATGAGCAGGCGACCAACCAACGGCTGGCCCTGGCCCAAAATGAGTTTGACCACTTCGGTGGCTTGAATGAGGCCCACCGTGCCTGGCAACACCCCCAGCACACCGGCTTCGTTGCATGACGGGGCCAAATCGGGCGGGGGTGGTTCGGGGTACAGGCAGCGATAACACGGGCCTTTTTTGTCACAGGCATAAATGGTGACCTGGCCTTCAAAGCGGAAGATGCTGCCATCGACGATGGGTTTGCCGCGAAACACACAGGCATCGTTGATCAAATACCGTGTGGGGAAGTTGTCACAGCCATTGACGACGATGTCGTATTGGTCGATGACATTAAAAACGTTGTCCGACGTGAGGTATTCCACATGCGGAACGATGGTGATACCGGGATTGAGGTCTTTGAGTTTTTCATAGGCCGAAATGGCTTTGGGCCGCCCAATATCCGAGGTGCCGTGCAATATCTGGCGTTGCAGGTTGGTCACATCGACCACGTCGGCATCGACAATGCCCAATGTGCCAACACCGGCCGCTGTCAGATAATAGGCTGTTGGACTGCCCAGGCCGCCTGCCCCCAAAAGCAATACGCGGGCATTGAGCAGTTTGGCCTGGCCTTTTTCGCCCACTTCGGGCAAGAGCAAGTGGCGCGAGTAACGCTGCACTTCGGCTTTGGTTAAGGCGCGATCTTTTTGCGTGGGCAATTGGGCCTGTAGCCAGGCGCGATAACCGCCGTCGATATAGGCCACATGTGTATAGCCCATATTTTGCAGGGCTTGTGCACCCAGTGGGCCGTGGTAATCTTCGCCGTAGAGCACAATGTTGCTGTCGCGTTTATTTGTTATGCCTTCAATTTGCAATTCGAGAAAACTGCGAGGTACATTTTGTGCATCCGGGATGTAGCCTTCGATGTAGGATTCCCGCTCTCGCAAATCGAGCAGGTAAATGCCTTTTTCAGCGATGCGTTTTTGTGCTTCCGCAGGCGATAGTCCGCGTGTATGGGTTTTGGCGCTGGCCATGAGGTCTTTAAATGTGGTGCTCATAACAATGCCCCCTTCTAACGGGAGTGTGTTTGGATTTTTTAAATAGAGTGATCGTTTTATTGCTTGTTGAATGTAGGCAACTATCGTTTGTTGCGCAACTGTTACGAGATGCTGATCTGGGGTATGGCGCTGGTTGTTTCGGATAGGGTATCGGCAATGTGTTTGGCAATTTCTGCAAACACGCGGGCAGGTTCTCCCGTTCCCAGTGCAATGGGCTGTCCCAGATCGCCGCTTTCGCGGATATTGGGTTGTATGGGAATTTGCCCGAGCAGAGGCAGGTCAAAAGCCTCGGCAATATGCTTTCCCCCATTTGCGCCAAACAACGGCGTTCTGTCGCCACAACAAGGGCACAAAAAGTAACTCATGTTTTCAACCACACCCAGGATGGGCACGTTGACTTTGTGGAACATTTCAATGCTGCGATGCACGTCTTCAAGGGCCACGTTTTGTGGGGTTGTCACAATGACCGCTCCGCTGATGGGCACGGTTTGGGCCAATGTGAGCTGGGCATCGCCCGTTCCTGGCGGGAGGTCAACAACGAGAAAGTCAAGGGCCCCCCAGAGCACATCGATCATGAATTGCTGAATGATTTTTCCGACAATGGGGCCGCGCCAGATAATGGGGGTGTCGTCTCCGGCGATCAGGCCGAGCGACATGAGTTTGACGCCATAATTTTCTAATGGAACAATTTTGTCACCCACCGCTTCGGGTTGTCTATTTACACCCATCATCATGGGCACATTGG
>CAXNEV010000140.1:0-8575 GCA_964200925.1 Candidatus Latescibacterota bacterium
ACACCGGTTGAACTGGATGGGGGCCAGTGGCGGGCGAAATGGCGGGGGAACGGCATTTTGTTCGGTTAAAGGCAGCACGGGCCATGCCCTGCACGATGCCAATGAACCGCTGAATCCGGGGCGCGGATACGTGTATCAAAATGGGCGCAGTTATTGTGAGGCGGTGACGGTGACCTGGCAGTTGCGCGATGTGACGGCTGGCGATGGCGGGTTTGCTTGTGTACCGGGATCACACAAGGCTTTTTACAAAATGCCCTCCGGTGTGCGCACCTGTGATGATCACCGCGGGCTGGTGAAACATGTGGCGATGAAAGCGGGGGATGTGTTGTTTTTTATGGATGGGGCAACCACACATGGCGCACTTGCCTGGCAGGGTGACATAACCCGGCGCGGCATTTTGCACAAATATTCGTCGCGCAATTTTAATCGCAGCGGCGGGGCCATGACACATCCGGAAAACCGGTGGGGCAAGCTTGTTGAAGGCATGACGGATGTACAACTGTCCGTGATGCGCGGCCCCGACCGCGATGTATTTCAACACAATGTGCCCCGTCTTGACGTGGTCAACGGGGGCCTTGTGGTGTCGTATGAACGGGGGCGCAGTTTGTATAGCCAGGATGCACCAACCGGGCCTGTCGGGAAAAAATAATGTACTTTGCACTTGGTTTTTGATATCTGCTTGACAGTTTTTTGCGCGCGGTCTATTATATCCACAGTCTTGACGGTGGTTTTGTGACCTATTTTGAAGGAGGCTTGAAATGGCCATTAAGGTGGGGTTTGTGGGTGCTGGTGGTCGTGCACGCGGACACATGAAAATGCTCTCTGGCATTGAAGATGTGAAAATTGTGGCAATTTGCGATGTAAACGAAGCAACAGCCAAAAGTGCCACACAGGAATATGGGGGCACGGTTTATACCGATTATCACAAGATGTTAGACAAAGAAGATCTGACGGCGATGTATGTGGTGGTGCCAACCTTTGCGCATTTTGATGCCGAAATTCTGGCGGCGCAAAAGGGCGTTCACATGTTGCTGGAAAAACCTGTGGCTCCCTCTATGGAAAAGTCACTCGAAATGCTGGAAGCCGTTAAAAAAGCCGGTGTGTTGACATCGGTGGGGTATCAGTTGCGCTATTTCGGGTTTGCCCAGCAGGGCAAAGCCTTTTTGGCCGACAAACAGGTGGCGATGGTTCACACGTATCGATGGGGCGGTTTGCCGGGCACCCCCTGGTGGCGCGTGATGGCCCAATCGGGTGGGCAACTGGTGGAACAAACGACCCATCAAATTGATTTGTTGCGCTATTTTTTGGGTGAAGTGGATGAAGTTCACGCCTATTATGCCACAAGGGCTTTAAACGACGTGGAAAAACTGGATATTCCCGATGTGTATGCCGTGACCATGAAGTTTAAAAGCGGCGCAATTGGCACGCTGAGTTCGACGTGTGCGCTGCGCAATGGGGGCGGCAGCAGCGGCATTGACGTGATTATGCGCGATATGCGGGCTTCGGTTTGGACAAACGGCGTTGTGGTATTTCCCGACAGTGCGGCACCTGTGGGCCCCATGCCTGAAAATGTGGATATTGACGTGGTGTTTATGGATGCCATTCGAACGGGCAATGGGTCGAAGATTTTGTCGGATTTGGAAGATGGGGTGCGGTCTCTCGACATATCTCTTGCGGCCAATAAATCGGCACAGTCGGGCAGGCCAGAGCGAACCTATTTTTCGCAGCAGCGTTAAAAGCAGTGAGTGAAAGAGAAAAAAGAGAAGAGAGAAGAGACTTCTGTAAGGGATCTTTTTTCTTCTCAGGACAATATGGGTTATCTTTTGAAGGTCAAGAGAAGACAGGCACTATTTTTCAACGATAGGATTTTATGGCAGAGACCAAAGAAAAACCAAAACAGAGTGCCACTGCGGCAGAGGCCAAAGAAAAACCAAAACGCAGTGCTTTTAAAGAAATTGCCATTGCGGTGTTTCTGGCCATTTTGATTCGAGGCACGCTGGTGCAGGCCTATCACATCCCTTCCGGATCCATGGAAGATACACTGCTTGAAGGCGATTATGTGCTGGGTGACAAGTTGACGTTTGGCACGCAGATTCCCGACCGGATTCCGTTTTTCAATACCAAATTGCCGTCGTTTCGGTTGCCCGGTTTTTCACAGCCCGGATCTGGCGATCTGGTGATTTTTGAATTTCCGCAAGATGCCACTCGCGATTTTATCAAACGGTGTGTTGCAACAGAAGGGCAAACGGTGGAGGTGAAAGACAAGGTTGTATATGTGGATGGCAAGCCGTTTGAAAATGCACAAGGGGTTAAATACGAAGACCCCAGGGTGCTGGGGCGGCAATATGGACAGCGCGATAATTTTGGCCCTTATACCGTTCCGGCGGGGCATATTTTTGTGATGGGAGACAATCGCGACAGCAGTTATGACAGCCGTTTTTGGGGCACGGTGCCTCTTGAAAAGGTGAAGGCGCACCCGTTGTTGATTTATTATTCGTGGGATGGCGAAAAACCTTTGTCGAATATTTTTTCAAAAATCAGGTGGTGGCGGCTCGGGCTGATTCATTGATCTGCCCGCTGATCATAGGGAGGCCCGATATTCTTGTCGGGCCTTTTTTGTTCTGGGTAAAGGATAGCGATTATGAGATGGGGGTATCTTCTGTTGCTTGGGATGTTAGTGATGGGGTGTGGGGTTGCAACGGCAGCTGAGGTGACATTGCTTTATACGGGCAGCACACAGAGTTTTTTGGAGATGTGCGGTTGTGCCGAAGGCCAGTTTGGAGGGGTTGCTCGCCGGGCAACAGCGGTGCGCGATTTGAAACACAATCGGTCCGATGTGTTGTTGCTCGATGCGGGGGATTTGTTTGAGGGAAACACGCCACTGGATCGGTTGCGCTGTTTGGTACACCTGAATGCCATGAAAAACATGGGTTATGATGTGGCCAATGCCGGTGTTGATGTGTTTCGTTTTGGCCAGGCGTTTTTTGAGTCTGTGCGCGATTCGGTGCCCTTTGTCAGTGCCAATTTGCGGCTTCATAAAAAGGCGGTGTTGCCTGCCTATCACATTTTTGATCGCAAGGGCATAAAAATTGGGGTGATTGGCATCACGGGCCAACAAATGGCAGAGGTATCCGGGAATATGGGGATGGGCAAGATGGGCGTTATTCCGGCGGCAACCGGGGTGGATGTGGCCTCTGTTGCGACGGTTTTGCAGGGGGTTGTGGCCGATGTCAAAAAACGCGCAGATGTGGTGGTTCTGTTGAGCAATCTCGACCGGGCAACCGAACGGGCGCTGGCCAAAACAATTTCCGGTGTGGATGTGGTGATCAGCACGCGGTCTTCTGAAATGTTTGAGCGCGTGGATGGGGTTGTGTTGTTGGGCACACACCCTCAGGGCAAGGCGATGGGCCGGGCGGTGCTGACCTGGGATGGCGGGCGTGTGGTTGATGTGACGGCGATGCCGGTGTGGATGTCGGAACAGGTTGATGAAGACTTGCAAATAAAAAAAATGGTTGATGGGTTTTATGCCCAGGTGAACGATCACCCTGAGTTGCAGCAGGTTGGCCGTCCGCGTTTTGAGGGCTTTGCACTTGAAACCGAAGTAGCGGCCGGAAAAAATGGATATGTCGGTGCTCAGGCCTGTCAGAGTTGCCATGAAAATGAATATGGCCAGTGGTCAAAAACGCACCATGCCGGGGCATTTCAGACGCTTGTGCAAAAACAAAAACACTATCAGCCCGATTGTGTCACATGCCACACCACGGGATTTGGGTTTGCCACGGGATTTCGCATTGGCGCGGGACAATCGGCACTGAGTGGTGTGCAATGCGAGGTGTGCCACGGGCCAGGCGGGCGGCATGCCCTGCGGCCAGAGGCAGAAAATATTCGAAAAACACCGCCCAAAGATTTGTGCCAGCGCTGTCATGATCAAAACCAAACACCCGATCTGGATGCGCGATTTTCAGACATGCTGGCCCATGTCAACCACGCTGTTTCTCAGGAACACCCGGTTTCTGTAGCACATGCGGTGCAAACCGCTGTCGAAAAAACGCCTAACAAACCCCAGGTGGAATTGTTTGTGATGGCCAATTGTCCTTATGGCATACGGGCCGAAACGATGCTGGCCCCTGTGATTCGGATGATGGGCAATCAGATCGATTTTAAACTGTATTTCATTGCCGATGAGGTGGGGGTTGAAACTGTAACGGTTGCCCCTGTGGTGGGGCGGCAATCGCCGGGGTGTTCGGGCACCGTGACATCGGGATCGGGGCGGTTTCGCAGTTTGCATGGCGATCCGGAAGTGCATGAAGGCATGCGGCAAATGGCGGCCATGCAGCTTTATCCGGATCGGTATTGGGATTATATTTTATGCCGCAACCAGCACGGCATAACATCTGATTGGCGTGTCTGTGCGGTTCAATCGGGGTTGGATGCCGATCGCATTGCGGCGTTGGTCAAAAGTACCGAAGGTGAAAATTTGTTTTCGCAAAATATTCGCCGGGCCAATGTTTTAGGCATTACGGCTTCGCCCACGTTGCGGGTCAATGGCAAAGAGGTGGCGGTGCATTTTGATCCGGTTGGGTTTACGCGGTTGTTGTGTCAAAAGGGCGCGGATGCCAGTTTGTGTGCCCAAACCCCTGTTTGCGGGCATGACAGCGACTGTGTTCAACCGGGAAAAGTGGGCATTTGTGTCAATGCCAACCAGCCTGCGGCCCGGTGCGAATTTCGCGATCCTGTGTCTTTTCAGGTCACAATCTTGAATGATTCCAACTGCGAAGTGTGCGAAACCCATTCGTTTGTGCGCTCGACGATGTCGTTGTTTCCGGGGGCACAATTTGAATCTGTTGATGTTCAGTCCGAGGCAGGCCGGGCGTTGATTGCGCGGTATCATCTGGATCGCGTGCCGTCATTTGTGCTGGATCAGGCATTTGATAAAACCGCCCGATTTGATCGATTTTCGCGCGTGGTGTGGCCTGTTGAGAATGCGTTTTTACCCGATGTGCGCATGACCCCTGTGTCGCGATTGCTCAATGCTCTCCATGATCCTGAGCGGATGGATGTGTTTCTCAATTTGAGCTTGCAGGATTCGTGGGTTTTGGCCGAGCGGTTGTTGCGCTGGATTGGAGAAATGGATGCACCTGATCGCATGCGGTTGCATTTTTTTGGGGTTGGCGAAGACATGGTGTTTCGACGCTTGCAACACACCATGCCCAATCGGGTGGGCGATGTTTTGATGTGCCGAATGATCGAGCGCCGACAAGAAGCCATCACAAAAGACGCATGCTGGCAGTCGGTAGGAGGAAAACCAGAAGTTTTGCCAGATCTATCCGATGATATGCTCTGGCAAAAGACCAAAGCGCGCGCTCAGGCACTGGGTGTGCGGCCCGATGTGGTGCCTGCGGTGGTGATAGATGGGCATGTGGTGCTTTTGGGTGCCGGGTTGGCACTGGTTGAAAACATCTTTTATCGACTGCATCCCGAATCGGCAAAACGCGATCAAAATCGAACTGCCGATGAGTCACACTGACGAAGGGCCATCTGTCCAAAACGAAAGCTTGGGCCAGACGCTCCCGGTTCCAAAAGAGAAATGTGATTACACATCAATTCAATAGATCATCACGAACCCGAAACCAAGACCTTTGACAACATCTCACAAATCGAGTACATTAACCTGCGTTGATGTTGTCCACCCTTATGCCAGATGGAGACTGTTATGCCTGAAGAGCGATCCAAACTGAGACTCTACAGCGGAGCGCACAAAGGTGCCGAATCCGAATTCGGTCGCCTGTCCGAACTGTGGGGCATTCCCGAAACGAATTTCTCTTTTGAAGGCCATCAAATGGAGCGCGAGAAAGACGTTGTTATGCTCGGCCCACAGGAACTTCAAAAGGGCGACCTCAGCATGGAAATCGTGTCCCAGCGGATGGGACGCAGCTATGCCAGACCCGATAGAATTCGGCGTGTGATCCAATCCATCTATCACATGGTTGTCAACAGTTATCATATTTTTGCCATTGGCTGGATACAGCCCGACGACACGGTCAAGGGCGGTACGGGCTGGGCGGTTGAACTGGGCAAAATGTTTAACCGCGATGTCAGTGTTTACGATCAGGACCGCAAGGGTTGGTTTACCTGGCGCGACGGCAAATGGGTACCCGATATGCCTATGATTCCCCATCGGCCCTTTGCAGGCACGGGCACGCGCACGCTCACCGAAGAGGGCAAAACCGCCATACACGACCTGTTTGAGCGCTCATTTGGGTCTCCTACAAACCGTTGAGTCCAAAAACAAATGGGGAAAAACATCGAACGTTCGAGCCACAATTTTTGCGATTGTGGCTTTTTTTTTAATAAATATTGCATGTCTGACACGGGTTATTTATTATACATAAGAAACGTTTCGACGTTCCTTTATTAACTAGGGTTTGCCATTTGTTAAAGAACCAACCTATGGAGTATCAAAATTATGCCACTTGACATTGAAGCGGGCATTCGCCGTCCAAAAATTGATATGCACTGCCATGTCTGGCAAATGGATGGTTGGGAACAATCCAGCGATCATCTGGTTGCATGCGGTGAAATGCTCGGCATTACCGAACTGTGGTGTTCGTCCATTATTTCGGGTGGGGAACTGGCCTCCATTGAAGAGGTGCGCCCCCACAACGATACCATCTTGGCCGCCTTAAAGCGCCATCCCAAACGCATTCGCGGCTGGTGTTTTGTCATTCCTGGCCATTATCAAGCAGCGCTTGATGAAATTGATCGCTGTCTGGATGGGGGCATGATCGGCATCAAACTTTACAATCAATACTGGATCAGCGATCCGGCTGTTTTTCCAGTTATTGAACGGGCCATTGAACGCAAAGTGCCCATTCTCGAACACGCCGGATATCCCTCGCCCGAAACCAGAATCACTCAACCGCTCATTTCCCACGGCAAACATTTTACCGCAGCCAGCAAATGTTATCCCGAAGCCATGCTGATCCATGCCCACATCGGCGGTGGCGGCGATTGGGAACAAACGGTGAGGGAAATGCGCGAAGCCTCTCCAAATGTTTATATCGACACCAGTGGCAGCAACCTCGACGATGGCCAGATCGAATTTGCCGTTGCAGAAATGGGGGCCGAACGGGTGCTGTTTGGCACCGATGGCACCATGGCCGGTTCGGTGGGCAAAGTTTTAGATGCCACGCTCACCGAAGAACAGCGCGAATGGATCTTTTGGGGCAATTGCGAGCGCATTTTGGCCCAGCAGGGCGCCAAACCGACAGAATTTCGAAATTAGAAAAACCGTTCAGAGTGCAAAAAAATAACAGAAACGCACTGAAACAATAAAACCAATAGAAACCATACGATTATGATCATCGACATCAATGCATGGCTTGGCAGCTTCCCTTTTCGCGCACTGCGCGATAACACACCCGAAACCCTATTGGCGCGCCTGGATCGTTCGGGCATCCAAATGGCTGCCGTTTCTTTCATCGAAGCCCTTTTTCACCGCCATCCCCAACCGGCCAATGAACGCCTGATGCGCGACATTGAACCCCATCACAACCGCCTCATCCCCTTGGCCACGATCAATCCGCTTTCACCCCATTGGGAACATGATCTGGATGCCTGTTTGTCTATGGGCATGAAAGGCGTGCGCATGTATCCGCCTTATCAGGGATTTGCTGCCAATGGGCCGGAAGCTCAGCGCGTGGCGCGTAAATGTGCAGAACGCGATGTCGCGCTTTTTGTGCCCAATCGCCTTGAAGATTCACGGCAGCGCCACTGGATGGATGCCGGCAAGGAGATCGGCCTCAATCAAATTGCCGATCTTGTTGCCGCTGTGCCCAAAGCCACCCTTGTTGTCACCAATGCACGCGGAATTGCCCGCTCTCCGCTGTGGAAACGCGCCGATGTGCGCACCGGCAACTGGTATATCGATTTGTCGCTAACCGAAATTTTTTACGGTTTGCACCGCGATGTCAAGTTGATGCGCGATCTGGCCGATATGATCGACGAGGGCGGTGCCAACCATGTTGTTTTTGGCACTCACCTGCCCATTTCCTATGCTGGCCCGGCCCTCGTTAAACGCGCCCAGTTGCCCGTTAATGCCGAAACACTTGAAAACATCAGCTATCGCACCGCAGCCAAACTGCTCAAACTCGATGTATAAATACAGGATCTGTTGTGTTGTTTTTTTCGCCTTTTTAAGCGGGCGCTTGAAAACAGCCAAATAGATCTGACCACCAAACTTGAGGTCTCTACCATGGAAAAGCTCGCTATTCTCGGCGGCCCCAAAGCCGTCAAAACCGCAGCCGATGATATGTTCAAATGGCCCATTATCACCGAAGAAGACGAACAGGCTGCCCTTGAAGTGTTGCGCAATGGCGCCATGTCGGGCATCGACATCACCAAAAAATTTGAAGAAGAATATGCCCAATGGTTTGGCAGCAAATATGCCCTGGGCCATTGCAATGGCACGGCCGCTTTGCAAGCCGCTATGTTTGGTGTGGGATTGGGTGTTGGAGACGAACTGATCTGTCAGAGCATGACCTACTGGGCCTCGGCCATGCCGGCCCTGAATTTG
>CAXNEV010000141.1:0-8561 GCA_964200925.1 Candidatus Latescibacterota bacterium
GGGGGATGAGTGGTATCCAAGCAATGATTTTAGAGCGGGTGATATGACATCGGGGCCGTTTCCCGATGATGGCAACGGGTGTTTGATTGAGGGCAAAAAATATTACTTCATTCGCGAATATGCCCATCAGGCCTATTGTGCGGTGACGATTCCAGCTCTGCGGTCGCTTTCGCAGGCTGATTTGATTACCGGGGATCGCACATTTGCGCTAAAAGGTGCGTTATTGCTGGCGCGTTTGGCCGATGAATATCCCAATGAAACAGACCGGTCCGACCGGGTGTTTTATGCCACGGTGGGCGGGCGCGATCCGCATTATACTTGGAAGACCGGTGGGATGATTACCGATTTGATTTGGGAAACGTTTTGTTTGGAAGCCACGGCTTATGCGTATGATGCTTTTTACGATGTGCTGGACGATGTTGAATTGATTGCGTTTTTATCTGGCAAAGGCATGCCGGTCAAAAGTGGGTCGGATTTGCGAAGCTACATTGAAGAACAGGTGTTGCGGTCGGGCATGCGCGCTTTGTTGAGCGGGGCCATTCGCGGCAACGAGGGGTTTCACCAGGCGGCGGCAATGGCCTGTGCGCTGGTGATGGATGATTTTGGCACCACCCATCCCAATTCGCACGATCTGGTGGATTATGCCTTTCATGGTGCTGGCCATGCGGCCTATTTGCTCGAAAACGGGTTGACGCGGGACGGTGGAGGGCATGAAAGTCCGGGTTACAATAAAATCAAGCTGGACTTTGTGCGGGTGGCCCAATTGATGGAACGCATTCGCCATCCCGACCGGTTTCCGCTGTCGCGGTATCCCGATTTGTTTGCCAGCCCTAAGGCAAAAGCCCTGTTTGATCACTTTATCGATTTGATGGTGTTGGATGCATACGTACCGGCCATTGGCGATTCGGGGGGCATTGGCCCGGCAAAAAAAATGTTGCCAAAATATAAATCGCTGTTGACCCGTGAGAATTTGTTTGCGTTTGAAAAATATGGCGATGCGCATTTTGCCCATGCCTGCAAAAATGCCCGTGGCGAATTTGTCGAGGGCGAATTGTTTGCGCCCTATCCAGAGGACGATTTGCATAAGGCTGTGGCTCGAACAAATGGGCGCATTGTGCGCCGGTCGCGGTTGTTAGACGGGTATGGGGTCGGTTTGTTGTGTTCGGGACATGGGCCTCATGCACGGACTGTGAGTGTGAATTATACGGCGCTGATTGGGCACCGGCAGTGCGACAATTTGTCGGTGGAGCTGTTTGCCAATGGGCTGGCGTGTTTGCCCGATCTGGGGTATCCGTTTACATGGGATTATCGGTGGGAATGGGACGGCCATTTGATGGCGCACAATACGGTGTGTGTGGATGAAACACCGCCCACCAAAAGCAGCGTGGGTGGGGGCGCGCGATTGATGGTCTCCACACAGGGGATTCATGTGTTGACAACACACCATGACCCGTATGCCTATCGCGAGGACAATGCTTTACATCATCCCGAAGGGGTGGATTTGTATGAGCGCACACTGGTGCTTGTGGATGTGTCGCCCACGCGGTTTTATCTGGTGGATTTGTTTGCGGTGCGCGGCGGCACCGTACACACACAAAGCTGGCATGGGCCAATGGAGCCGGTGATGTCACCCGATCTCAATTGGCAAATACAGGCAGAAGGAAGTTATGCCGGATCGGATGTGCCACAATTTGGAGAATGGACAGATCGCTGGGGGCGTGTGCGAAAAGATTTTTGCAGTTTTATAACCGACGTGCGCCGAACAACCGTGCACCGTTCGGCGGCATGGACCTGGGATATGAAACAGAAGGCGGGCGAAGCCGTGCGGTTGCATGTGGTGCCGATAGGCGGGGCTTTGGACATAACACAGGGCAAAGGGCGTTCTCCTGCGCGGCCCGAATCGTGGGGGATAGACTATATTCTGGCTCAGCGGGAACAGGTACAGGGCACGGTGTCGCGGTTTGTCACGGTGATTGATGTGTATCAAAAAACGCCAACCGTGCATGGTGTACGTGTGTTGTCAGAAGGCGAGACAGTGGCCCTGGAAATAACACGGGAAGGCGGTGTGGACGAAGTGAGCCTGCATGTGCCCGATGGCAATAGCAAAAATACGGCGCACCGCCCGATTGGTGTGCAGGTGTGTTCTTTTAAAAACAGCGCAGCAACCCGAAAGGTGTGTGTGGGCACGCTGGCAAATCAAACCGGGCCGGGATACACAATGGCAGAAATTTCAGGCGTGGATTATCATGCACAAACAATTTCCATTTTGTATCACAAGGGCATGAAAAAAGTTTTTGCACCTGGACGTTATGTTCGCATTTACAACAAATGGCGCACGGCGATGTTTCAGATTGAGCGGGTTGAACGGCTGGGCAACGATCTGGTGTTGACTCTGGATAAAACGGCATTGATGGCAAAAGGCCCTGTGGTGTCTGTTGCAGATGGACAGATCACCCTGGGGGCATTTTTGACCTTTGCCAATGGGCGTTTAACAGAAGATGGCCATCTGACAGGTGAAACTCTGGCTTATCAGGGTGCCTTTTTGGAAGGGCTGCGGGTGCGTGGGGTGGTGCGCGGAGAACAAAGTCAGGTGTTTTTGATGGATTTGACAGATCGAGCCGCATTGCAAAAATTGGAAGGCCAGGTGGTTTCCATATACCACTATGGGATCGGGGATATGATTGAGGGCGTGAGGGTGACATCGAGCAAAGGGTAATATTCGGACATTCCGTCAAAGGCGGTGGAGGGCTTCTTCTAAAGGAATTTCGCAAAAGGATTGATGGAGCATTTCCCGTTTGGATTGTGCGGTCCACTGGGCAACTTGCTGTTGAATTTCTTCATTTTTGGGAACGGAATTGAGCATCGCAAGTGCCCAATCGGAAAGCGGTTGTGCTTTGCAGGTCATTTCGAGATTTGAATGTTGGATCTGCCCGGTTTCAGAATATAAAAAACACCGTTTGATATTTCGGCGATTGGCTTCGATCTGCACTTTTTCGAAAGCTGTTTCTTGAGGGGGACGATCTGGCACAAGCAGAATGTTGATGCCGCGGTCTGTCATGGCCGCGGCTGTTTCATTGGCATTGTTTGAGACCTGGACGTTTTTGTGTTTGGGCCAGATGTCGAACATGGAATAATTGGCTGCGGGGTCTTTGTGCTGGAAAGTGAAAAAATCGGGGTAGGCAAAAAAAGTTTCGGATTCTGATCGGTAACAATTGTAAAAGGCTGTGATATAGGCCATGACCAGCGCGATGGTGCCAGCCCCTTCACAACCATTGGGCGCAAAAATGCCCAGCCGATGGGTTCTGGTAAAATCGCCAAAAAATGTTTCGTGACAAATATCGCAACCTTGCCACTTGAGATGAAAATCATGGCTGCGCAAAGAAGAACTGTGCATGGATTATCTCGTGAGATGGTTTGACGAGGCGTTTTTGAAACGAGCAAAAGAAGAGTAGAGTCTGCAACAAAACAGTTTCCATTACCTTTTTACTTCCAGAACCTTCATCGCATGGCGTGACAGCGACAAATACGTCGTTAATTTTCCACCAAACACATTCAACAATTTTGAATCGCCTCGCGTGTGCAAATCCAGTTCGTATTCGCGCGACAAATTTGTCGGATCGGCCTTTTGCGCCACCAGCGGTCGCACACCAACAAACGCATTTGTCACATTGGCCCGGCGAATCTGTCGGTCATCAGTTAAATACGCATTCACCTCGCGAATCAAATAATCCACATCGTTATCCTGTACTGCCACATCATCAATCATCTCCGATTCTTCGCGCTCGGTGGTGCCAATCATTGTTTGGCCATTTTCAGGTTCTGGAATAATGAAAAAAATGCGCTTGCCCTGCGTTTGCAAAAACATTGGTTCGGGGGTCAACAGACCATCGACAAAAATGTGGATGCCGCTGATTTTGCGAATTTGAAACCGTGCCGGCAAATCGTAACGCATCACCACCTCATCAATCCACGGCCCTGTGGCGTTCACCAGTATCTTTGACCGATACACCCGATCCCCAACCGTGATGGCAAATCCATTTTCATTCCATACCACCGCCGTCACCTGAGCCCGTTCACAAATCACACCGCCATGCTGTTGGGCCTCTTCGGCCACCCGTTTTGTCAGGGCATAATCATTTGTTTTGCCATCGTAATACTTCAACACCGCACGAATGCCATCGCGTTTAATCGCCAAAAACTGTCGATGAAACGTCTCTTGATCCACCAGTTCTGAGCGATATTTGTTTTGCCAGCCCGCCAGCAGGTCATACAACTTCACACCGATCCAGATCATCCACACCGGCCGGGGACTGGTTTTGTAAACCGGCAAAAAAAAGGGCCGCATCACCACCAGGTCGGGATAAAGCTGCAATAATTCCAACCGGTCGTGCAGCGCCTCGTGTACCAGCCCAAACCGCATTGTCTCCAAATACCGCAACCCACCGTGAATTAACCGCGACGACTTCGACGAGGTTCCCCCGCCAATCGATCCTTTGTCGAGCACCAGCACCGATGATTTGCGCAACACCAACTCTCGTGCAATCCCGCACCCATTGATGCCAGCACCCAAAATAATGACGTCAAATTTTTGATTTAAAGAAGACACACCATGCAAACCGCTCGGTAAAGCAACCGATTTTCCGCGGGGAACCGTTTCGCAACACACCTCACAAAATCGCAAGCGGTTGCAGGCCGCTCAATTTTGAGCATCCCGGAAGAAAATTCGCGGAAAATCAGCCGCGCGGCACTTGAACGCCGCCCTTCTTTTGCTTACTTTTCTTGGGCGTTCAAGAAAAATAAGTCGCCGAAGGCACAAAGAAGGAAAAGAAATATCCAGCAGAAATCGCCAGTCAAACACCCCTTATGTCAAAAACTCTGGCATCACCTCATTAACCAGCACCTGATCCAGGGTTTGTCGCTTGCGCACCAGGTGAAACGCCCCATCCTTATCCAGCAACACTTCCGCTGCTTCGGGAAATGAGTTGTAATTCTTCGATGACATCGCCGCACAATAGGCCCCGGCCCCGCCAATCACCAACAGATCGCCCGCTTTTGCCTCGGTTAATGTGCGCGTCTTCAACCCCTCTGGTTCGCCCGGTGCAGGCGTGAGTACATCGCCGCTTTCACAGCAGTGTCCAACCACCAGATAATCAGCCGTGCCCCGCTTTTCTGGTTGGGCAGGCACCACCACAATGGGATGTTGCGCCCCGTACATACTGGGCCGCACCACCTCGGTCATGCCACTATCAACTTTAATAAACCTGTAGCCTTCAGGGCCTGTGTCCACAATATCCCTCACCGTGGTCACAATAGCCCCGGCATTGGCCACCAAAAAAGTACCCGGTTCCACTTCCAACCGCAATTTTCGACCCCTGCGGCCTTCAAACATGCGAAACGCTTCCACAATGTGCAACCCAACCTGTTGCAAATTCACGGTAACTTCTCCTTGCATGCGGCCCACCTTAAACCCGCCGCCCAAACTCAACGCGGTTGCATCTGAAAACCGTGCGGCAATGCCCAAACTCATCATCGACACGCGCTCCCACACCTCCGGGTCACTGCCCGATCCGATGTGCGTGTGCATCGTGGTCACGGTCAAATTGTATTTTTTGCAAATGGCCTGCACCTCATCCACATAATCATGCCAGATGCCAAAACTCGCAGCCGGACCGCCCACATTGGTGCGGTTGCTGTGCCCGGAGCCTGCTCCGGGATTGATGCGCACCGACACGGTTTTGCCCGGAAACAACTCGCCAAAACGCATCAACTGATTCAGCGAACACGCATTAAAAATCACCCCGCGCTTCACGAGATCTTCTAGGTTATCGGGCACTTCTTGCGCGGTTAATTGAATATGAGAAGCCGGCACGCCTGCGCGCATGGCGCGTTCGGCCTCATATCCACTGCTGGCATCAATGTGCAATCCCTTTTGTGTCAAAATCCGAATCACCGCCACATTGGGCAGGGCTTTCATGGCAAATCGCGCAGTGAGTCCAAAAGCATTCGGAAAATTCAACACAGCCTCAGCCTGTGTTTCCAGCGTTTTTTGATCGTACACATACACGGGCGTGCCAAATTGCTGTCGAACTTCACGCACCTGATCTTCATTTAAAAAAGAAAGCAGCTCCATCTATGGCCTCTCCATATTCATCTTGACGAAATACTTCCAACAGGATCATATTTGAATCCAAACCCTCTTTCATGGTTATTTTAATATTATGGAAAATCCTTCCCAATTCATCCAGGCCATCAAACGCGTGCCGCTTTTTCATGGCCTCAAAACCGACCAGGCCATCACGCTCATCAAAATCAGCGAGCGCATGGTATTAGAACCTCGAACCGCACTGTGCCATTATGGCGATCCCAGCCAGGATATGTACATTCTGTTGTCGGGTCGGCTTTCGGTGCGCACGGCTAAAGATGTTCAGGTGGCAATCATTGAACCCATTGCCCCAGTTGGAGAAATGGGCCTGATTACCGGAGAACCGCGTTCTGCCACAGTCATTGTTTCTGACAAAGCCACCCTGCTCATTTTTAACAAACTCTACTTCGACAACTTGATGCGCCGCAATCCCGATATCGAACTGATGATTTCGCGCAACATCATCACCACCCTGTCACATCGCCTGCGCGCAGCCAACAATGAAATTGCCTACCTGCAATCTCTGATCACAGACAACGAAACAAACGACACCGAAACATAAAAACGGCTCCCTTATGGGAACCGCAGTAGCATTGGTGCGGACGGGGGGACTCGAACCACCACGAACCCAGTATTTTCATCAATCCTGAAATCTCACCACTCCAATTTAAACAATTCACCCTTCCGAAGTCCAGTATTTAATGCCAGCTCATGGCCGTCAGGGCGCACAGCGCGCCTTCACCACAGGCAGACAGATGCTCGGGGCCACAACCCTGACCGGACTTCCGTGGATCGGACACCAAACATACAATACCAACAGGAGGAACAAAAACCATGAGTGAGGCCAGACGAGGTCCAAACTGGGTGTGCGTGAACCCGAAGGCCGATTGGCAGGCCCGTGACTCGATGGGCGATTTTGTGTACCGCGACCACCTCTGGATACTGGGCGGCTGGTTCACGCCGCAGGATCCCAACCCAGTAGACGTGTGGAAGTCTCCGGACGGCAAGAAGTGGGCATGTGTACAGGAGCATGCGCCCTGGGTGCAGAGCGACCTGCCGGTGGCGCTGGTCTATGATGACCGGATGTGGATGATGGGCGGTCGCAAGCTGCCGGGCACCGAGTGCAGCAACAAGGTCTGGTCATCGACCGACGGCGTCGAATGGATCCTGGAAGGCCAGGCCGGCTGGTGCCCGCGGGTGTCGCCCTGCTTCGCCGTCTTCAGAAACCGCATGTTCGTCTTTGGCGGCACCGAGAGCTTCTATGACCACAGCGATGCGATGGTCAAAAACGATGTCTGGTCGTCGGTGAACGGGAAGGACTGGAGACTCGAGACGCCGAACGCCGGCTGGTCGAAGAGGGCCCATGCCCATGCCGTGGTGTTCAAGAACAAGCTGTGGATCATGGGCGGTGGGCTGTGGCATCCACAGCACGTCCCGACCAACGACATTTGGTGCTCCGAGGACGGCGCCCACTGGACGCAAGTGACGCCGGCCGCCCCCTGGGCGCCGCGGCTCTGGTTCGGGGCCGTGGCCTACCGCGACCACCTCTGGGTTTTCGCCGGCTGGTCCAAGGAGCACGGGAACTTCGGCGATGTCTGGTACAGCGCCGACGGCGTGGAATGGACAGAGATGAAGTCCGACGTGATCTGGAATGCCCGACACGAGATCGCCCCCTACGTGTTTAAAGACCGGATTTGGCTCGCCGGCGGCCATGCGGAGCCCCTCAGCAACGAGGTCTGGTCCTTGGAACTGCCGGCCGACTGGAACGGTTTCGCGACAAACTCTGGGACATCCCGTCTCAATGGCGAGATTACAACGTGACGATGGTTGCGCTAGGGGACAGTGTCATCTCGGGAATGACCGTGGATACATCCGAGTGGCGACTCGTGTAGGGGATCTCCAAAATCTGAACGGCAAGGAGCACACGATGTCCGAAGATCTCCTGCACACCCCTTTGACAACCAAAAAAGAGTCGCGGTATATTCACGCAACTCTTTGTATGGAAACTATATGCGGACGGGGGGACTCGAACCCCCACGGGGAAACCCACCAGATCCTAAGTCTGACGCGTCTGCCAATTCCGCCACGTCCGCTTGAAATAACAAACGATAAAATAATCTGTTGCGAAATTTCTGGCAAGAAAAAACGCGGTGACTTTCAAAAGGCAAAAACAAAAGCACCAACTGGAAATCCCGATTGGTGCTTTGTTATTTTATGAACATCAAACCATCAAAACTGATTTTGACCCACCATTTCCAAACCCACCGCATTAATGGCCGTAGGGCGAATCCGGCGTTGTTTCAAAATGCGGGTTAATGCGTGCAAATACCCACGCACGGAGGGGTCGGTATGTACTTTGCGCTGTAACGTCCAGTATAACACAGCCAGTTCTTTATCTTGTGCGCTCATGAGGTCATCC
>CAXNEV010000142.1:0-8535 GCA_964200925.1 Candidatus Latescibacterota bacterium
CTGTTGCGTCATAAAAATCCTCCATAACACCTGCGGCTTTACAAGACCGGTTATTTTAGGCCTTGCAAACACGCGCCGGACAGATGATAAAAGCCCCGAACACATCGACAGCCCGCGGATTTCCGACAAAGTGAAATGTAGGAAATTAATAAGCCGATGTCAAACACAAAATATTATTATTTAAAGAGTTATAAATTTGACATATCTGCGCAAATTTTGTATATTAACACCGTTGCCGGAATGAAACCATGCTGTTCATTCCGGTGTTTTTTTGCCTTTTTTCAAATTTCTTTAACAGATTCATCTTGACAAAGCAACAATAGGTCTCTATTTTTCAACCCGTTGTGGCCAATAAAGCCCATGCGCTTCACCATCTGTTTTACAAATATTGTCATTAGCCTTCCTTCTATCGTCCAGAGTCTGCCGCTATTGCACAAATCCATCTTGGTTTGCCATGTGCCAGCCGTTTTTAAACAAACACCACAATGACAACCCATCCATAATGCGAAACTCGTATGGCCAATATTCTGCTTCTGGCCGATGAAGCCCATGGTTCACGTCTGAAATCAGATCTGGAATACATTGGGCATCAGGTCGAACACATGCAAGTGCGGGGTCGTATGGATGTACCCAGCACACCCTCGTCTATCAGCACCATAGATTTGGTCATTGCCGATCCCGAATCATCCTTGGATCGGCTGGCTCAACTGGTATTGCGACTGCAAGACAATAAAAGCACCCAGTCTAAACCCCTGCTGGTGGTCACAGAGGAGATGACAGCCCTCAATCTGGATTTTTCCATTGGCATTGACGATTTTATTATCAAACCCTATAGCCTGCGCGAACTTGAAGCCCGTTGGCGACTGTCTCTTTGGAATGATGACCGCCCAACAGATGAACACACAATCAAAATAGACGAACTGGTGATCAATCTCGCCCGATATGAAGTGCGGGTCAAAGGCCTCGTGATTGAAATGACCCTGAAAGAATACGAATTGCTCAAACACCTGGTCACGCACAAAAACCGCGTGTTTACGCGTTCAGATTTGCTCGACAGCATTTGGGGATACGACTATTACGGTGGCATGCGCACCGTTGACGTTCACATTCGGAGATTGCGCTCCAAACTGGGCGATGTTGGCAATGCCATTGCCACCGTGCGCGGCGTCGGTTATAAATTCGATCCTCCCTGAAAAGCTTCAGTTTTATCATATCTCCAAGTGCTATCCTTTCTACCCCCTCTGGAACGCAATTCCAAGGGGGTTTGTTTATGGAAGAAACAGAAAGGTCTTTGGCTTCAAAAATCTATTTGTGCTTTTTCCCAATAACCCCATGAACAGCATTTAAAAGCGTAGAAATCAAAACGGGTTTGCGCAAAGAAATGCCAACATTCAGTCCTTTTAATCGGTCGCTCACTTCCTCTTCAGGAAAATGCCCGGTCATCACAATAATCGGAATATCATATCCCTTTTCCCGCAAAACCTGAATCGCCTGAAACCCATCCATCTCGGGCATATAAAGATCCATAATCACCAGATCAAACTGATCGTGTTTTTCATCGATCCATTGCAACACCTCCCGGCCATTGCTAACAGAAGTAACGGCATGACCACTGCCTTTTAGCATTTCCGAATAAATGTGCAAAATTTCAACTTCATCATCGGCCAGAAGAATTCTCAAGATTTGTTTCCTTTCACACGAGACTGGATAGCCCAACCTTTTTTATGCCCCAAAATAAGCGCAAAATAAATCGGGTCAACACAAAAATTCAAATCGCTCAGATTGACAAAGTTTTTACAGGTGTGGTATTGTTTGATCGTGAGTGACCTGCTGTTGGCAATGCCTTTTACCATCTTGCACCATGTCAAACTCAGACATATGGGATTTTGTAATCTTTAAAAACTGCGAAATACCTGCTTTTTACGCCCCCTTACGAGGCTTGATATGACCCATAGAGAACGCCATTTGCAATCCCTGTGTTTTGCCAGACCCGACAAAACCACATTGTCTCCAGGCGGCCCCAGAGAATCTACACTAAAAGCCTGGTATCAACAGGGCCTGCCCGAAGGGGCACATTACCTGACCGTTTTGCACAACATGCTGGGCATTCAACCCGATGAGCAGCGGCCTCAACCCGATCTGGGCGTTTCATTTAAAATGATTCCCCAATTTGAAGAAAAAGTGCTCGAACACAAAAACGGCCACTACATTGTGCAAGATTGGATGGGGGCCATCACTGAAATATCCGACCGGTACGATTATACTTACATTCGGTCTGCCAAAGATTTTGTTACCCGAAAATGGCACAAGTTCCCCGTTGAAACCCGCAAAGATTGGGAACAAATGGCCTGGCGTTATGATCCGCACACACCCGGTCGTTTTCCCGAAGATTTTTTGGAACGTTGCCAAAAACTACAGGATCGCGATGGGTATTTGCAAATCCATTTCAACGGCCCCTTCTGGCAACTGCGAGAATGGATGGGCCTTGAAAATTTGTGCATGGCCATGGTCGAAGACCCCGATTTTGTACTTGAAATGATTCATTTTTGGACTCAGTTTACATCCCACACCCTATCGGAAACTCTCCAGCATATATCTCCCGATCAGGTGGGGTTTTCCGAAGATATGGCCTACAAAGCCCACAGCATGATTTCACCCCGAATGGTGCACAAATTCCTTGTGCCGTCTTATGAACAATGGATCGCCCAGGCCCGTGCGGCAAAAACACCCGTCATTTTTATGGACTCCGATGGGCAAATTGAAGAACTCATCCCCATCTGGATTCAGGTGGGCATCAATTGCTGTGGCCCCGTTGAAGTGGCCGCGGGCAACGACATTGTGGCCTTCCGCAAACAATTTGGCAAAAAAATGGCCTATACCGGGGGCATCGACAAACGCGCCATCGCCGCAGGTGGCGATATCATGAAAGCCGAAGTCAAACGCGTGGTGCCTCCATTGCTTGAAGAAGGCGGCATCATTCCCGGTTGTGACCACGGCGTACCCCCCGATATTTCGTGGCCAACCTTTATCGAATACACCCGCCTGCTTGCCCGGTTGACCGGGTGGTAAAAAATATAACTCAAATTGTCAGCATAAAGCTTTCAGCAATCAGCAATCAGTCCAACCAACCGTTGGAGATGATGGGTGGGCTGAAAGCTGATTGTTATCCGTTGCGTAAATTGAAGTCAGCACCACAAAAATAGCCCGTATCCCAACTGGCATACGGGCTAAGAATTTATCCTGAAACTTTAATGCCCTCCATCCACTTTGCAGCATTGTGGCAAAGCGGCATACGCTTCTGTATCGGCACTCTTGTCATTAACCGCATACCCGGACATCACCACAGCCTGTTCCAGTGCGGCCACCTGAGTTTTGTCTTTGTTAAAAGACACTTTTGCCAGTTTGGCTTTCAGATCAATCTCCACATCCCCCACACCTTCTACTTTTTTCAATGCTTTTGTCACGGTATTCACACACGCATCACACTGCAAGGTCGGCAATTTCATTTCAGCCACACTGGCTTCGCTTTGTGAAGAACATGCTGTCCAGTTCACCAGCCCGGCAAAACCAACCATCAAAACCAGTACTCCCAGCAATTTGTGTTTCATGACCAACCTCCTTGAAGTTTTAACGTTCCAACGCGCCTCTTTTTATCCAATCTCAAAACCCAATTCGACAATTTTGTTCTTCACCACAACTAAATCGGGTATCTCTCCTTTGTAAAATATGTCCACGGTATTGGCATTTGCGTGCGCTTTCACGCTGTCCACCCCCGCAATTTGTTTGATCCCTTTTTCTACGCTCTGTTCACAGTGTGAACACGTCATGCCCGTCACGGTTAACGTTTCTTTCTTTTTTTTTGAAAAAAACATCTCGACCTCCTTTTAAGTATAGGGTGCTGCTGATTTACGTGTCCAAATCAGCACATATGACAAAGAAACAGACTTTTAACAATTTGTTTTAATCTTTTATCACATTTTCTATGCCTTCGGCGACCTACTTTTTGAACGACCAAAAAGTAGGCAAAAAGTCGTTCCCTCAAACGCAGGGAGGGCTGATTTTCCGCGAATACCCTCAGATGATGCACACTATGAGATAGCCTATCAAGACCGGTCGCGTTTCGAGAGATATTGCGAAACGGAATCGCGCGGAAAATCTGTTCTTGTATCGCGTGACATACACACAGTGTGAGATCCCTTTAATCTTTCAACTTCAACTCTCTGCGTTTCCACACCGCATAAATGGCCGGGTAAACCAGCAACTCCATCAGGAACGACGTAAAAATGCCGCCCACCATGGGCGCGGCAATACGTTTCATGACATCTGCCCCCGCACCGGTTGACCACATAATGGGCAACAACCCGGTAAAGGTGACAGCCACCGTCATAAACTTGGGCCGCAAACGTTTTACTGCCCCGTGAATAATGGCCTCCTTTAAATGATCCCACGTTTTCATGCGCCCGTTTGCCCGTTGTTCTTCATAAGCCAGATCGAGATAGAGCAACATAAAAACCGCCGTTTCGGCATCCACGCCAATCAATGCAATTAAACCCACCCAAACGGCGATGCTCATGTTGTAATCCAGCACATACAACAACCAGAAGGCCCCTACCGCAGAAAACGGCACCCCCAGCAAAATGATCATCGTTTTGATATGCGAACCGGTATTAAAATAAATCAATAAAAACACAATAAACAGCGTCAACGGCACCACAACCATCAACCGATCCCGCACGCGTTCTATAAACTCGTATTGCCCGCTCCACACCAAACTGTATCCGGCTGGCATCGACATTTTTTCGGCCACAATTGTTTTGGCCTCGGCCACATAAGACCCCACATCGCGCCCAGACACATCCACATACACATACCCGCTCAACAATCCGTTTTCATTGCGAATCATCGCCGGGCCTGTGGCAATTTGAATATCGGCCAATTGCGCAATAGGCACCTGAACACCATCAGGGGTGGCCACCAGCACCCGTTTCAAATCGTCGATGCTGCTGCGATAATCGCGAAAATAGCGCACATTAACCGGATATCGCTCGCGCCCCTCCACCGTGGTCATCACATTGTCACCGCCCACAGCCGACATCACATGCATTTGCACCTCATCCATCGTCAGGCCATATCGCGCGATGGCATCGCGTTTGAAATGAAAATCGAGAAAATAACCGCCCGTTGTGCGTTCAGAAAATACACTGCGTGTGCCGGGCACATCTTTTAAAACCATCTCAATGTGTTCGCCCAATTCCTGAATCTTCTGCAAATCCGACCCCATCACCTTAATGCCCACCGGCGTTCGCACACCGGTGGTCAACATATCAATCCGCCCTTTGATTGGCATGGTCCACGCATTGCTCACCCCCGGAAATTGCATGGCCTGATCCATTTCCTGAATCAATTCTTCCGGGCTGATGTGATCGGGCCAGAAACGCCGCAAAATACCTTTTAAAACCTCCGGTGACCAATCGGAATACCACTGATGAACCTTGCGCCACTGATCCATCGGTTTTAAAATGACGGTTGTTTCCACCATCGAAAAAGGCGCGGGATCGGTTGCCGTTTCGGCCCGCCCCACTTTTCCAAAAACCCGCTCCACTTCGGGAAACTGTTTTAATATTTTATCCTGAATATGCAACATCTGACCCGCTTCTGTCACCGACAAACCCGGCAACGTGGTGGGCATATACAATATGGACCCTTCGTACAGGGGCGGCATAAATTCCGAACCCAGTTTCATATAAGCAGGAACAGACAGCAGCACAATGGCCAGTGCCGTTGCAATTGTGCCCGTGCGATGCCGAAGCACAAAACCCACAGCCGGAGTGTAAATGCGAAACAACATTCGGCTGATGGGGTGGTTTTCTTCCTTGTGAATTTTTCCCACCAACACCGCATTGACCAACCGACACACCCAGCGCGGCGAAAACGAAAAGGCTCGTGCATGGGTAAACAACAACCGCATGGCCGGATCCAGCGTAATGGCCAGCACGGCCGCAATGATCATGGAAAAATTTTTGGTATAAGCAAGCGGTTTAAACAACCGACCTTCCTGTGCTTCAAGGGTAAACACCGGAATAAACGACACCGCAATCACCATCAGTGCAAAAAAACTCGGTCGGCCCACTTCTTTCACCGCCGAAATCACCACCTCCTGATAATCGCGTGTGCGCCCTTCGGCATCCCAGATTTCCAATTTTTTATGCGTTTGTTCCACCACCACAATGGCCGCATCCACCATGGCCCCAATCGCAATGGCAATGCCGCCCAGCGACATAATATTGGACGTCAGTCCCATCGCCTGCATCGGAATAAACGCAATGATGATTGCTATTGGAATCGTCAAAATGGGAATCAACGCACTGGGAATATGCCACAAAAAAATCAGAATCACCAGGCTCACCACGGCCAGTTCTTCGATGAGCGTGTGGGTCAAATTGTCAATGGCGTGCCCAATCAAATCCGACCGGTCATACGTGGTCACCACCTGCACCCCTTTGGGCAAAGTGGGCTCCAATTCTTTTAACCGCGCCTTCACCCGTTCAATCACTGTGAGGGCATTTTCCCCGTGGCGCATGATCACAATAGCGCCCACGGTTTCCCCTTTGCCATCCAGATCGGCCACACCGCGACGCATGTCTGGCCCCAGCACCACTTTTCCCACATCTTTTAACAATATTGGCACGCCCGTTTGGGCATTCACCCCCACCCCCACCTGTTCCAGATCGGCCGCCGTTTTTATATATCCCCGGCCTCGCACCATATATTCCCGCCCGGCAAATTCAACCAACCGCCCCCCCACATCGTTGTTGCTGCTGCGCACCGCATCCAGCACCGTCATCATAGACAAACCAAAAGCACTTAACCGGTTGGGATCAACCGTCACCTGATATTGCCGCACAAACCCGCCCACCGTTGCCACTTCGGCCACGCCGGGCACCGCCTGCAAATAATAGCGCAAATACCAGTCCTGAAAAGATCGCAGATCCGATAAATCCTGATTTCCAGTTGTATCCACAAGCGCATACTGAAACACCCAGCCCACCGCCGTGGCATCGCGCCCCAGTTCCACCTTCACATCTTTGGGCAAATTGGGCGTGATGCTGCTGAGATATTCCAGCGTGCGAGACCGGGCCCAGTAAATATCTGTACCTTCTTCAAAAATCACATACACATATGAAAACCCAAAATCGGAAAATCCGCGAATTGTTTTCACTTTTGGCGCGCCCAGCATGGCCGACACAATGGGATAGGTGACCTGATCCTCAATAATATCCGGGCTGCGATCCCACCGGGCATAAATGATCACCTGTGTGTCTGACAAATCAGGAATAGCATCTAACGGCACCTGTTGCATAGACCAGATGCCCGATACCACCAGCCCCCCTACCAGCACAAAAACCACAAACCGGTGTGTGGCGCAATATTCAATGATGCGTTCAATCATGACGGTCTCCATGTTGATGCCCCGCCGACATGGCATTCAAAGCGGCTTTGATCTGGCTTTCCGCATCGATCAAAAAATTGGCGCTGGTCACAACCGTTTCACCTTCCATGAGACCCTCTAACACTTCGTAATCATCCAGAAAGCGCTCGCCAATTTTGACCTGTCGCGGTTCAAACCGCCCGGCTCCTGAATTCACAAAAACAATCTGCCGCGATCCCGAATCCAGCACCGCACTGCCCGGCACCACCAACCCTGTCCCTTTGGATATCAAAATTTCCACATCGGCAAACATGCCCGGTTTGAGTTGCCCATTGGGATTTGGCAATTCAATGCGCACCCGTCCTGTGCGCGTTTGTGGGTCAACCACCGGATTCACATAAGTCACCGCGCCGTGAATGATTTGACCAGGCAAATACGTTGGTTTCACCTGCACAACCTGGCCCACCTGCACACGCGACAATTCATATTCATAGATGTCGGCATAAACCCACACCTGCGACAAATCGGCAATCACATACAACGGCATTCCCGCTTCCACACGCATGCCGGCACGCGCTTGTTTTTCAATGACAAACCCATTGTGTTCGGCATGAATGGTCAATGCCGTTAGCGGCGTTCCGCGCAAAGACAAGGCTTTAATTTGATCGTCCGAGATGCCCCACAGTTGCAATCGGCGGTGTGCCGATTCCAGCAAAGCCGATGCACCTGCCGCCACGTCGGCAAAGGGATTTTCCGCAAATTGTTTCTGCGCTCTTAATGCCAGCAAATATTCTTCCTGAGAAGCCACCAGATCGGGGCTGTACACCGAAAATAAAGCCTGTCCTTTTTTAACCTGCTGATAGGTATAATCCACAAACAGGTGCTGAATCCAGCCATCAATCAGCAGGTGAACCTGCGACACCTTGCCCTCGTCATAGTCCACACGCCCAACCGTGCGCAGGGTTTTGTTCAAAGGCCGCCGTTCTACTTTGCCCCAGCGCACCCCAATCAACTGCTGCCGTTCTGGTGACACCACCACATCGGCCTGTCCGGGAATGCGCACCGTTAAAACTTCGGGAGCCCCGGTGCGTTCGATCAGTTTCATA